>JAHDGN010000420.1 GCA_020627645.1 Akkermansiaceae bacterium | reverse complement strand
TGGGTCGCCTTTGAGTCTGAGAACCTCTGTGACGGTGAATTTTGGTGGTTTTGGTTTTGGGACAGTCACTGGAGTGACGGTGATGGTTTCAGGGTCGTAGATGCCGTGTTTTTTGAGGTCGGCCGCGAGGTTGTATTTTTTCCATTCGCCGAGATTGTTTCGGAGAAGCCAGTGGGTGGCTTGTTTTTTGGTTTTCGGGTTTGTTGCGAGTTTGAGCATTGCCTGCGCTGCCGTGGGATGGTCGATGAAGGCGATCGATTCGATGGCGAAGTTTCGTTGTTCGGTCGTCAGGGATTTGTGGGTGGCTCGAGTCAGGAGATCTGGAACGGCTGATGATGGCCAGAGGCGCCAGGTGAGTTTTGTGAATTGTTCGGGCCATTGTTCCTGCGTTCCGGGTTTCATGGCTTCTTTGAGGGCTCGCCAGATTTGATCTTCTTGATTGGCGGCGCCGAGTCCGATGGCTTCGAGGGCGTTTTTGTCGCTAGTGTCAACTTGTGGGGCGAGGGTGGCGAAGATGTGGTCGGTTTGGTGAGCAGGGATGTCTCGCAAAGACAAAGCGACGTCGCGACGAACAGCGGGGCTTGAGTCTTTGGCCATTTTTCCTGCGAAAGGAAGGATGTCGGTTCCAGAGCGGCGAAGGGCCCGGTATGCGGTTAGGCGAATGTTGGGGTCGGGATGGTCGAGGAGAGAGAGGGTGAGTCTGTCACCATTTTCACCGAGGTGGGGGAGAAGCCAGATTGCGCGGGCGGCGATTCTTTTGTTTGGGTGCTCGAGTAGTGTGGACGCCGAAGGGAGGGCTTTTTCTCTAAACTTTTTCAGGGAAGTGAAGCCAAGGTGGCGGGCATTGATGGCGGGGCTTTTGAGGGCAGTGATAGCGCCATCGATTGTTGAGAGGTCGATCTTGGGGATGGAGGGTTTGAAGTTTTTCGGAGCGATTCGGTAGATCGTACCTGATGTTGAATTGTCTCGGGTGCCGTGGCCTCCGACTCCTGAGTCGTACCAGTCGGCGATGTAGAGGGCTCCGTCTGGGCCGACGCAGATGTCTGATGGACGAAAGAGGATACGATTGTCATTTGGATCGGAGCGTCCTCCGATGAAATCGGAACCGGCGTATTTTTTTTCGGGATTGCTGGTGAGGAGGTTTGCTTGATCGAGTTGGAAGGTGGCTCCTTTGGGTTCGGGCTTGTAGTGAAAGATGGTGTTCTTTCCTGGTTCGCAAGAAAAGAATGAGCCGTTGTATTTTTCGGGAAGTGCGCCGTTTTCGTAGAAGGTGACGCCAGTCGGCGAACCTCCTCCGTAGATGTGTCCGGCGTCCATGGTGCCGGGGTCGTCTTGTCGCCAGTGTGCTCGGGGGTGGTCTTGTCCTGGGCGTTTGACGGCTCGGTACATTTGTTGGGCATCGCGGGTAAAGTATCCGGCTGATCCGTATTCTAGGATATAGGAAACGCGGCATGCGGGTGGGTCGTCGTTGTCGTTTTGGAAGGCGTTGCCGAAGGAATCGAGGGATTGTTCGTAGGAGTTGCGATATCCGTGGCCGATGATTTCGCAATGGGTGCCGTCTGGGTTCATGCGGACGGTGAAGCCTGAGGTCCAGATGTGTCCGTCGTCGGAGCGCTTGCCGGAGGCGGCGAGGTGATCGACAGGCCATTGCCCTCCGCCTCCCTTGTATGGTCCTCCCATGTAGAATTTGCGACCGGAGTTGTCTTTGAAGACGGCTCCGCAGTTGCCGTTGTTGAAGTAGAATTTTCCATCGGGTCCTGCGGTGACCGAGTGGAGTGAGTGGTCGTGGTTTTTGGCGTTGAAGCCGGTGAGGAGGACGGTGCGTTTGTCGACCGCTGGGTCGAATTTAAGGTCTCGGTTGACGTCGGTGTAGACAAGGAGTTCGGGTGGTTGTGACACGTAGACTACGTTATCGAAAACGGCGACACCCAGTGGTGAGACGAGGGTCTTTTCTTGGACGAAGGTGTGTGAGGTGTCTGCTTTGCCGTCCCCGTCGGTATCTTGTAGGACGGCAATGCGATCTCCCTCGGGGCGTCGGTCTTTGCGACGTCGATAGTTGACCCCTTCAGCCACCCAAATCCGGCCGTGATGATCGATGTCGATATTGGTTGGGTTGTAGAGATGGGGTGTGGTGGCCCAGATGGTGAGTTCGAGGTCGTCTGGAAGTTGGAATTGGTTTAGAGGGACGTGTTTGGGAGGAGTTTCGGGTTGCCATGTTTTTTCCTGGGAGAGAAGTGGGGCAGATAGAATGAGCGAAAGTATGGCTGGTCGCATGTCGGATCACTACGGCGATCTCAGATCGAGGCTTTCAGGGCGACTAGGTGACCTGCTGGGGAGGCACCGAATAGTTCGCGATGCTGAAGAATGAAACAGACCTACTGAAGAAGGCTTCGCGCCACGATACGCCACCTGTTGGTTCTTTGAATGTCTCCACTTTCTTGGATGGCTATCGGAAAATCACTGTTTTCCCGATCATCCATCAGTTTTTTGAGATCAATTGCAAAGTGGGGGAGTGCGGTTAGGGTTCGGTGTGCAAAACGTTGGAGTTATTGGGGCGTCGGGGTGGATTGGGGAGCATTTGGTGATGCGTTTGTTGGAGGAGGGGTATGGTGTGGTTGGGTATTCTCGAAGGAAGAGGTCCTGTGATCGTGTAGAGTGGCGGGTTTGGGATGGGGTGGGTGGTATTGATTTGAAGGGAGGCGGTGGTGAATTTGGCAGGAGAGTCTGTGGATCAACGATGGACGGAGAAGAAGAAGGTGGTGTTTCGGGAGAGTCGGGTGGGGGTGACCGAGGGCTTATCGAAAGCTTTGGTGGGGTCTGGAGTGAAAGTGGTATTGAATGCCTCTGGGGTTGGGTTTTACGGAGATCGAGAGGATGAGAAGTTGGAAGAAGAGACGGAGGCCGGCTCAGGTTATCTGGCGGACTTGTGCGTTGATTGGGAGGCGGCATTGAAGGTCGAAGAGGGGGTGAGGAAAGTTTTGCTGAGAACAGGGATGGTTTTAGGGGACGG
>JAHDGN010000419.1 GCA_020627645.1 Akkermansiaceae bacterium | reverse complement strand
ATTGAAATTTTACCCTACGGCAGAGAGGTTTTTCCGTTTGAGGCGGGAGAGGAGGTCACGGGTTTCGTGGTATCCTGTGGTGGTGAGGCGGAAGGTCTTGTGGGCGTGAGGGGTGTCGCCAGCAACGAATTCGAGGAGGTCTTTCTTTTCGAGGTTTTCGACGGTGGAAGTCGTGTTGGATGGTTTTCGGCCGTAGCTGTCCAGGGTGACGTTGAGGGAACGAGTGTCGAGGAGCTCGATGTTTTCGAGGTGTTTGAAGAGGCTGCCAAGAAGGACGGTCTCGGGACCGGAGAGTTCGAGATCGGGGTTGTCTAGGAAGCGTCGAAGGTCACGGAGTTCGTCTGACGTGCGTTGGTCAAGGCGCTGACCTAATTTTTCGGTTGATCCTTCGACGGCTTCTTTCGCTTCAACGATTTTTTGGACGACTTCGATGGCTGCGCGTGAGGTGTCCAGATCGAGAGACCAGGTCAAATCAGCGATTTTTTTTAGGATAGAAGTGTCGTCCATGGGGTTAAATTAGTAAAAATTTTAGTAAAAGGCAAGTTGCTTCGTAAAACTTAAATAAAAAAACCTCGAAAATTATAGGAAAACTCTAAAATTCTCGACGAAATAGAATTTTTTGATAATTTTCAAGGGTCGGTTACGACATATCTAGACCCAAGTATTCCCATGACATCGAAGAGATTCCTAAAAGTTAGTTCTGAGCCGCAAGTTGTGACGAGTTTTCCGAATAGCGGGAGACTAATTTCTAGGGGAACTTCTGGTAAAACGGAAGTTTCGGAGGTCGAAAAAATTAGTCATGTTCTTGAAGGGCATTTTGTGGAGGACGCAGGGGTGGTTTTAGATTTGAGGGATGAGTTTGAGGAGAAGACGATTCGCTATGTCGTGATGGAGTGTCGGTCATTGATTTGTGGGGAAGGGATGACGATGGGGCATTGGTTGGCGGTGAAGAAGGTTTTGGAGGAAGAGTTGTGGGAGTTTGGCAGATTGAAGGAGGAGTTGGCTTTTGCTGAGCGGAAGTGTGGTTTGGTGGAGGGGAAATTGAGGGAAGCGGCTGAGCCTGCAAAAGGTGAGGTGAGTGAGAATCGAGTGATGGCTTGTGCGATGTTGTTGCAGGAGTCACGGATGAAGAGGGACAATTTGCAGGCGAGGGTGACGATGGTGATTGATGAGTTTGTTGGTCAGATCATGGAGCCATTCGTGACTTTGGAGGTGGCGGAGGAGTTGGAATTGAGGTTGCGTGGAGTTTTTGGGGGTATTTGATTTTTGAGTTGATTCGGGATTTTTGTTTCAGGGATCAAGGGGAGAGGAGGTGAGAGTCTCGGGGAGAATCTTTTGAGGTGTCGGTTTCAGTTCGGTTCGGCAAGGGGCTGAGGTTAGCGGTGTTCTTCAATTGATTGGCTGATTGAGGCCGTGATGGATGGGTTTCAGGGGAGGAGAGATTGGCGAGGTATGGATTTGTTCGTCTTTTTTGGTTTCCGAACAAGTCATTGGCATTCAGTGTGCTGTGGAATTTGAAGTTATTTTATGGCAGCGAAGAAGAAAGTGGCGAAAAAGGTTGTGAAGAAAGCAGCTAAAAAAGTGGTGAAGAAGGCCGCGAAGAAGGTTTCAAGAAGTAAAGTAGTCGTTGTGACTGATGAGGTGATCGGCGAGAGGGCTTATGAGATTTATTTGGGTCGGGTAGAAAAAGGGGTTCCTGGTTCGGCGGAAGGGGATTGGTTAGAGGCTGAGCGGGAATTGAGGAGCTAGTGCCCATATACTGGCTCTCTTTTGCGACAAAGCTGTGAGCCTGAGAGAGGGCTCGTTTTTCTTGTAATTTATCAGCTCAGGGATCTCATTGAGGGCTTAGGTTGAAATTTGGTGGTTTTTTGGAATCTTGGCTAGTCGGCAAGGCCGGTCTGGCGACGTTGAATTTTGCGGTGGATTTCTTCGGTAAAGAAGATGCGTTTGATGCGTGGGGATCCGATATCGTATGAGAATCGAGTGGGTTTCCCGTTGTTGTGTTCTTTGAGAAATCTGATGGCGGACCAAGGAATCAAGAGTGGTTGGTGGCCTGGTTTGATACGGAGGGAAGTTTTGAGGTAAAGGCCTGGGCGGGAAATGGAAATTGAGATGGTTCCTTTGTAGTTTCCAAGAGGAAGGATGGTAATGGATTGGCATGGGGTTAGTTCCTGAGGCGGGGTATCAGTATAGCGGTATTTTTTGGCGATTTTAGCCCAGCCAGATTTGGCGACGATGAGGCATTGGAGCCACCATGCAATGAGGAGGGCGAGAAGAGTGGCCGGGATGTAGATTTGAGGTGGCATGGGGATTATTTCCAAAGGAAGCTGATACCCCAGAAAGCGATGAGGGCGACGAGGGCAAAAACTCCGATGATGAGGAGGAGAAGAATGATGACGGGGCCCCATCCTTGTTTTTCTGCTTCTTCACCGGTGGTTTCGTTGAGGTGAGCTTGGAGGAGGGTGTGGTTGCGTTGATTCGATTTATACCAGAATGAGAAGATGTCTCCGATCAGGGGGATGGCGCCAATGATCGCGTTGAGAGCCCAGTTGCAGAACATGCGGAGGTAGACGGACTTGGGAACCTTCTTTTTTGCACCTGCAGCCAAAAGGGTGAGGCCGCCAGCGGATGAGAAGAAGTCTCCGACGCCGGGGATGAGGCCGATGAGGGGGTCGAGGCCGATGGTTTTTTGAGTTCCGGGGATGCGAATGAGGTTGTCTAGAATTTTGGCTGACCAGGTCGAGAAGGGAGTTTCATCTTTTTTATTGGATGAGGAATTGGAGGGGCTTGGCATGGCTTAAAGTTGGGCTTTCTACGAAGAGTTACCAAGGAATTTGTCTTTTGAATCTCGAAGTGGTGATAGCTTTTTGGTCCCTCTGAGGTGGATTTGGCTGGCTGGCGCTGAAAATATTGCTGAGCTTGAGACGTTGATTTGCTGATGAAAAAGGTTGTTCTATTCATGTTATTTGGGGTTTCTGCTGTTTTGGCAAAGCCGTTGAAGGTTTTTGTGC
>JAHDGN010000418.1 GCA_020627645.1 Akkermansiaceae bacterium | reverse complement strand
CAAATCCTACAACCGCAAGAAACAAACAAACCCCATGGAACAAATCATCAATCATCCCCACTTCCTCCCCTCCCTCCTCTGCCTCATCGGATTCCTCATCGGATTCTTCCTCGCCAACCAAATCCAATACTCCCGACTCAACGCCCTCCGCTCCGCCACCCAAGAACGCGACAAAGCCACCAAACACACCATCCTCGCTCTCCAAAACAACGAAGACCACCTCTCCAAAGAACTCCAAGACCTCCGTAACCACGAAACCCACCTTCTCCAAAGGAACACCGAACTCGAAACGCGCCTGCAATCACAAATCGAACGAAACCAAGAAGCCGCCAAGCTCGAACAACGATTCACCGACACCTTCAAAGCCCTCTCCAACGACGCCCTCCAATCCTCACAACAACAATTTCTCCAACTTGCCAAATCCTCCTTCCAAGCCGAACAAAAACAAGCCGAAGGCGAACTCAAAAAACGCCAACAAGCCGTCCAGCACCTCGTCCAACCCGTCGCCGAATCACTCGACAAAATGCAAAAACGCATCGGCGAAATCGAAAAAGAACGCCAAGGCGCCTACTCCACCCTCAAACAACAAGTCCACCAACTCCACGACACCCAACTCGGCCTCCAAAAAGAAACCCGCTCCCTCGTCCAGGCCCTCCGCCAACCCCACACCCGAGGCCAGTGGGGCGAAGTCCAACTCAAACGCGTCGTCGAAATGGCCGGCATGCAAGAACACTGCGACTTCAACACCCAAACCTCAACCACCACCAAAGAAGGCAACCGCCTCCGCCCCGACCTCATCGTCCGTCTCCCCGGAGACAAACAAATCATCCTCGACGCCAAAACACCCATGGCCGCATATCTCGACGCCCTCGAAGCAGAAGCCGACGAACTCCGCGAAACCCACCTCCAACAACACGCCAAACAAGTCTCCACCCACATCCGCCAACTCAGCTCCAAAAACTACCAATCACAATTCCAACCCACCCCCGAATTCGTCGTCCTCTTCCTCCCCTCCGAATCCTTCTTCTCCGCCGCCCTCACCCACGACCCCTCACTCCTCCAACAAGGCGTCGACCAAAACGTCATCCTCGCCACCCCCACCACCCTCATTGCACTCCTTCGCTCCGTCGCCTACGGCTGGCGACAAGAAACCCTCGCCCAAAACGCCCACCTCATCTCTGAAACCGGACGCGAACTCCACAAACGACTCCACACCTTCACCGAACACCTCGCCAAACTCGGCCGCGCCCTCGACACCTCCGTCACTTCATACAACAACGCCCTCGCCTCCCTCGAAACCCGAATCCTCCCCTCCGCCCGCAAATTCGAAACCCTCCAAGCGGCCGAAAAAAACACCATCTTAGAAGACCCCAACGAAATCGAAAACTCCCCACGCACCACCCGACCTGCACCCGAACAAACGGACTCCAAAAAACTCACCACCTCACCCTCCCAAGCCTCCTCCGCCGCCCAGACCCTCCGCAACGCAGCCTCCGATCAAAGTTAGAACAAGTGGCCAACCAAGCCCAAACCTTTGACGAATCAACGGTGTTTTTGGATCACCTCAAATCGAAGCTTCTGTTCCTCCAGCTTCTCCCCATTAAACGGATTGAGCAGCGCGACCCCTAAAAAATAGACTAATCAGCCAAAAAGGATTCTCCAACGACTCGATAATGGCATCTTTTTTAAAAGATCAGATTGCGACCAATCTCTCGGCGCCAAGCAACATCATTCCCATCTCTCGAGCTAAGAAAAAAATTGGTCCCAACGCCCCCTGCCCCTTGTGGAAGTGGCAAGAGATTCAAAAATTGATGTCTTTAGCCCAATCAAAACGGTGCTGCTGCCACCGCTCAGTAATCGAAGGCAGCGCCCCAAGAAGACCTTATATCGCCTCTGAAAGTGACAAGCATCTCTTAGCCATGGGTGTCCAAAAGATCTCAGAAAATCACCCGAGAATATTTGCAAGAAAGCCACGCCGATCGACTCTGAGGGCCTCGATTCCACGAGGTCTTTCGGTTTTGTTTTCAAACTCAAAGTCTGTAAAAACACCCTTTCTGCGCAATAAACACTTGATCTCTTCACCTGGGCCTCAAAAATTTTTATGGCTACCAATGACCACCATAAAAACACCATTAACTCTCTGTTTTTCAATCCTTTAATCGAATCTTATCCGCTCTCGGATTCACCATTCGATTGCGCTGAGCTTTCCGATCTCGACTTCCTGAAAATGATCAAACCTGAGGAACTCGGCACCCTCCGCGCCAATGCCCTACAAAGGGCACAAAGTCCTCTACTTCTGGGACAGAGCCTGCCTCGACCGTAGCTTTTGGGCGAAAGCAAAATCTCAGCAAGGGATCTATTTTGCGACCCCCGAAAATTCCAAGAACCCTACGGAATCGATCCGTGAATTTTCCCTTGTCAACCACGATGATCGCAAGACCAGAGCTAATTCACTTTGGAAGTCCTATATTTAAAGGGTTTTCGCAAACTGCAAATTTCACTTTCAAAGATTGACTGGCCGCTAGAGCCTAATTTTTTAATTGCCCAAATCGCTTTGCACAACGGAACAACACAAGATGTTGTGGTCCATTTCTTTCCACCACAAACTAAAGTGAGTTAGCTTTGGGGCAGGGACATCCTGGTAGGGAGAATGAACGATGTTGTCAGGCGATTTCAGCCGAAAAACTCCACCCAGAAAACCCGGATTTTCGATTCTCAGACACTTTCTGGCAGCCCTCTCGTCGAAAATATCGGGTGAATCAGTCAAGTTTTTCCCTAGCTGGATGACCCTGCGGAACGGGGGGCCTAATATTCGGCCACCTGGTCAAGACTTCCGAAGGGTACGAAATCCGCCAAATCAACTACTTTGATCCTTCAAGTGGGACGCAATATCGCTACCTCACCAACGAGAAAATCCTTCCTGCATCGGTGATTATGCTACTTTATACACATCATTGGAATACTGAAAAAACCTTTGATGGAACTAAAACCAAGCTTGAGGAAAAGCGCTCATGGGCCA
>JAHDGN010000417.1 GCA_020627645.1 Akkermansiaceae bacterium | reverse complement strand
CATGGTGATCATGGACCTGCTTGGATTGGTTATGGGGAGTATTCGAAGTCAGGTCGGACAATCTATTTCAATGATCGTGCTTTTCAGTCTTCGCGGGGAAAGGGTATTGGAGCGAACTTCTTCGATTTGGAATCTGGAGAAGAGTATTGGATTTCGGGTGTGAAGAAGGATGGGAGCGACCGGCATTGGGCTGGGGGAGGAGTGGTTGGAGTTCAGGACATTGCGGTTGAAGAATATCTAGGTGTGCGGGGCTGTGATCAACTTGATTCGACTTATCATCAAGTTGTTCGGCTCACGGAAGGTGACGTTAAAGATCGAATTCAAAGGCTTGAGAATGGCGAAGGCTAAGAAGATTTGAGTTCTTCGATTTCGGGGGGGAGGATCAGTGCCCGAGTGGAACGAAGTGATGGTTTGGTATTAAGGCACAAATTTTTGGATTAGAACGGATAGGGGAGCTTTTTGCGGTTGGGGATTTCGCTGAATGGGTATATTTTTCTACTTCAGAAAATGCGTTGGAAGATTGTTGTCTTCGTCTCTGCCCTTTTTACTTTTGGGTATTCAGTCGCACCAAGGTTTGCGGTATGGTCAATGGCTTTTGCTTCTAAAAAGGGTGAAGAGTCATCGCGGGCGGCGCGCGACCGGATTGTCTTTTGCGGGGAGAGGGCCATTCAGCCAACAATTGCTAGTATTGAGGTGCACTCGCCGTGGGTGCGCCGATATTGTTACCTTCCAAGTGCGTTAAAGATGATTGGAGGTAAGGCTCATGATGAACTTATCTCGGCTATCAAAGGGCAGGAGGATGAGGTGAAAAGGGCATATTTGATTTCAGCTTTGCAGACAGGGTTTGATGACTATTCGTATCTTTATCAGGTGATTTTGGATTTTGAGGAAGAGCGGTTGTCGAGTTGGGGTTTGTTTCATATGGCAGCCGACGTACGGGCTTCCTTTCCTAATGCTCCTCATTTGTTGACTGAAGATTTTAAGATTAACCCTGCTTTCGAATCTTTTTGGAATCAGCACATTGAATCTAGTGCGTCATTTTAGCCAAACCAAGTACTGGTTCGTGCTGATCTAACCTCAAATTATTGGATGCTTTTAGAAGAATGAAACTATTCACAGTCAGGGCATTATCATTTCGTGCGAGTGGAGCCATTGAAGCGTGGTGTCGGGCGCGGAAGCTATCGAGCTGCTCTGTGGCTGAGTTTTGTGCGGGGCTTCGTGAATTGGCGACGACTTCAGATGTGGTGGGATGGAATGAGGGGATGAACTCACTTGAGTTGACTGGGCTGGGTGATCCTGTTCCTCAGTCAGTTGCTCAAGAGTTAGGTGATGCTCTCGATCGGTTTGAGGAGATGATTCAGTCGGCGCGTGAGATTTCAGCTTCTCAGATGTTTGGGGATGAAGATCGTGGTGAGGCTGTGCGTTTTTTCACGGCTACGTGTCGATCAGCAATGGTTGATTCAAGGTTGCCTAAGATTTTCGCGGGATCCTCGGTGGACGGTTTTTGGGGTGAGTCTGTCTCGGATCAGTTGCTTTCTGAATGGAATAAGGCGAATCGGACGATGGTGAGTCAAGAGTGACTGGAGGCTGATTCGTGTGGCCCGATCTGATCGTTGTTCATCTTGAATCAGCGATTGAGTGAAGTGTTCTCGTCTGATGAGGGTGGAAAGGCTTGCTTCGTCTTCATGTGAAGATTTTTTGTAAGAGCATGGGTGGTGCTGTTGGTGGGAAACTTCTGATTAATAGGGGGGGATTTTGTATCATGAAATATCCGGGCTAGGGATTCGGTTGAGGTTTTAGGTTGGGGAATGGCGAATATTTTGCCAGGTTGGTGGTTCGATGAATATTCACCATTTGGAGTTGTTTTACTTTGTGGCGAAGTTTGAGGGGATTACGGCCGCCGTGAGGAAGATGCCCTATGGGATTCAGCAGCCGGCGGTGAGTGGGCAAATTTTGCAGTTGGAGGAGAAGTTGGGGGTAAAGTTGTTCAATCGGCGGCCCTTTGCGTTGACTCCGGCAGGTGAGGAACTTTATGACTTTATTTATCCCTTTTTCTCGAGATTGGGGGATTTGGAGGGGAAGTTGAAGGGGGAGGAAGCGCGTCATTTGAGGTTGGCGGCTACGGCTTCGGCTTTGCGGAATCATTTGCCGGATGTGTTGGGGGTGTTGAAGAAGAAGGAGCCGTCGATGAAGTTGTCGTTAAAGGAGGTGGCTCCGTCAGATGTCCATACTTTGTTGACTTCGCAGCAGGTCGATGTGGCGATTGGGGTGTTGGATGGTCGTTTGTCGGATGGTTTAAAGTGTGAGCCCTTGCTGAGGATTCCGACGGTTTTGTGGGTTCCGTCAAAGAGCCGAGCAAAGACGATTAAGGATTTGTTGGAGAAGGATCCGTTTTCGAAGAAGGGGATGATGGGGAAGGAGCCATTGATTGGGTTGCCTCAGAATGAAATTCTACAGCAGATTATTCAGAAGGAATTTGATCGAAGGGAGATCAATTGGCCGGTTTCGGTTGAGCTCAACTCGACGGATGTGATTCGGGATTTTGTGGAGCGTGGATTTGGGGTTGGTTTGGGGATTGCGATCCCGGGGATGAAGGGGCCGAAGGGGTTGAGGGCGATTGAGTTGAAGGGATTTCCTCCTTTGGTGATTGGGGCGTTGTATCAGGGAAAGCCGAAGGGGGTGGTGCAACTTTTTTTAGAGATTGCCAAGTTGTATGCTCGTGGGATTGGGAAGTAGAGATGGGTGGGAAGATTTCGATGGTTTTGGTGGCTTGAAAAAGGGGGCTTTACGTTGATGTTCTTAACGATACTTTTGTTTAAGATGGCTGTAGCTCCCCGACGTATTGATACTTTGCAGACTCTTGAATTGGCTGAGGGTATCGAAATTCATTTGAGAGCGGCGGGTCCGTTTTTGAGGTTTTGTGCTTGGGTGTTGGATTTGTTGGTGACGGCTGGGTTGTATTTGGTGATGTGGATTATTTTGACGTTTCTTTTGCCGGCGTTGGGGCCGGAGGTGATGGT
>JAHDGN010000416.1 GCA_020627645.1 Akkermansiaceae bacterium | reverse complement strand
AACTGCAAATCAAAACAAAACCTCCCCCCCCGAAGACCCACCCAAAAAAGACCCCACACCACTCAAACCATCCGCATCGATAGGAGCCATCTTCGAGTGCCTTCTCAAAGACCCCGCTTCACTCATTGCCACCATCCGCAAACACAACAACCACCGCTCTCTAACCCTCAAACTCCTCGGGCTCACCACCATTGGATTTCTCATCTTTGGCATCACCCTAGGATCTTTCTCCTTCGGCCACCAACTCTGGGCCGCTCCCACCAAAACCCTCCTCGGAATCATCATCGCTGCCGCGATCTGCCTCCCATCACTCTACATCTTCGCCGCCCTCGGTGGAGCCACCTTTACCCTCTCTGAACTCCTCGCCGGACTATCAGCCACCCTCGCCCTCATCGCCGCTCTCCTCCTTGGCTTCACCCCCGTCCTCTGGGTCTTTTCTCAATCCACCAACTCCCTTCCCTTCTTCGGATTCCTCGTCATCGTCACCTGGATCATCGCCCTTTGCTTCGGAACCGGATTCCTCAGCAACCTCAACTCAAACCAACCCAACACCAAAAAAGCCCCACTCAATATCTGGATCACCATCTTCATCATCGTCTGTTTCCAAATGGCAACCTCCCTCAGACCCATCATCGGAAAATTCGAACCCCAAAAATTCCTCACCTCCAAAAAGATGTTCTTCCTAGAACACTGGTTCGATTCCTTCAAACCAAAGTACAATCCCAAATTTTCACGCGAATCATCAAACAACGACCCAGAAACCGACTACGACAAAGAGGACGAATCATCTTAAAATAAAACCTTCTTGCATATCAGACCAGACTAGTCTAGTCTGATACAATGAAGCAAGTCGGTCTCTACGAAGCAAAATCCAAGCTCTCCGCTCTCGTTTCCGCCCTCATCGAATCAGGCGACCCCGTCTCCCTAACCAAACATGGACAAGTGGTCGCCGAGCTCCGCCCCCCCTCCTCAACACCACCAACCCGCGGCTCCCTCTCTTCTGACCAATTTTACATCTCTCCCGATTTCGACTCTCAAAACAACCACCTTGACAGACCTCAACCGCCAGAGTCACCAAACCACTAGGCCACTATCATTCCCACCCGTGCGGTAAAATCAGCCTCTATCGATATCAAATGATCGAGCAGCTCCTCGACACCAGGGTCCTCCTTCTCTTTCTTCAAAACGACCCCGCTTTGCCCGATTCTCTTGCACAGAGAATCGAAGCTCCTGACCATCGATCCCTCATTTCTATGGCCAGCCTCTGGGAAATTTCCCAAAAACAAGACAGTCAAAATCTCCGCTTTCCTCCAGCCGACCGCCCCGATCTCCCCGGCATTCTTCTCGATAGCGGGTTCAACCTCCTCCCCATTGAATGGGAAACCATGCGCCGCGCTTCTCATCTCCCCCCTCATCACCCAGACCCAACCGACCGACTCCTCATTGCCGAAGCCATTGCTCGCAACATCCCCATTCTCTCCTTAGATCCTCAACTCGACCCCTATCCCATCACCCGGATCAGTCGCTAAAACAACAAACATCATTCCCACAAAACTTGAAGTGAATGGGTCCAACCCCACGACCTTCACTCTAAGTATCTCTACCCGGAAAACAACCTCCTCAACCAGCCCCCATCAACTAAGTTATCTGAGAAAATCTGCACAACCTGTCATTCAACCCACAACCAAGCCCCCCAACCAGATTCGCAATATTCGCGGACAAAACACCTCCCCCACCAATTCCCATCAACCAAACTATCTGTGAAAATCAAAACAACCAATGACTCCTCATGCTCCAAACACAAAAAAACGGACCAGAAACCTGGCCCGCCGTGTAAAAATAAATCGTATCAAAAATGACTAGATCAAACCAGCTTTCTTCAAAGTCGCATAAGCCCCATTCTTATTGATGGTCTTGAATGCCTTCGCTGTCGCCTTCACCCGGACATACTTGTTCAACTCAGGAACCCAAACACGCTTCGTATGAAGATTCGGAGATACCTTGCGCTTAACGGTCTTCGTCACGTGACGACCGATACCGCCCTTTTTTTTCGCCAAACCGGAACGGTGAATCTTACGACCAACACGAACTTTGGAACCGCGGATGCTACATACTCTTGCCATAGGTCAGAAAACTGGTGGGCGGAGAGAAATACGCGAATTCGCCCCTAGGTCAAGCAGATTCCCATAAAACTCTTCAAGAAGAACAAAACATCTTCCCCAGGATCAAACCGCCCCCTACCCTTGCCACCAAGAGAAGGACAAAGAACAAAACCCGACGACCAAGCCCAAAATGCTCCTCGACTACCTCAAACAACTCCAACGCCAAGGCGTCACAAACGTTCCCATCAACGACTCTGCCCGCGCCGTCCTTCGCGAACTCTATACCCGAGGAAGCGCCCGCAAACCTTCTCCCCCCCAAAAATCAACCTCCACCACCACCCCAGCAACCAACGACATCATCGCCACCGGGAACACCGCAGCCGAAAAAATCGCCTCTCTAGCAGCCATCGCCGAAACCTGGCAGCCCGCTCGCTCGCTCGGAACCCTTCGCGACACCATGGTCTTTTCTGTCGGCACCCCAGAAGCCGACCTCATGCTTGTTGGCGAAGCCCCCGGCTACCACGAAGAACAACAACGAGAACCCTTCGTAGGCCCCGCTGGACAAAAACTCGATCAAATCCTCAAAGCCATGGGCCTGTCCCGCCAACAAGTCTACATCAGCAACGTCTGCAAATTCCGACCCGCCACCAAAAACCAAACCACCAACAATCGCCAACCCTCCCCCGAGGAGATGTCCACTTCCATCCCATTTCTCAAAGCTGAAATTGAAGTCATCAAACCCCAAGCGATTATCGCCCTCGGTGCCACTGCCGCCCACGGACTCCTCGACTCCAAACAACCCGTCGGCTCACTACGCAACACCTGGCACCAATTCCAAGGCATCCCTCTTCGCGTCACTTACCACCCCTCCTACCTCCTCCGCCAAGAAGAAGGCCTCGGAGAAAAACGCAAAGTCTGGGAAGACATGCTCGCCGTCATGGAAAAAATGGGCCTC
>JAHDGN010000415.1 GCA_020627645.1 Akkermansiaceae bacterium | reverse complement strand
AAAACGAATTGAATCAATCACCCGAATAGACAAAATGACCCTAACCAGCCGCCACGAGTTTTAACGACTACTGGGACATCCCCTCTCATGCTTCTGCTGGAACATCACCTCAAGAATAAAGAGGGGATGAAAGATGAAGTTGAGGATCGCAAAAAAGTGACCCGGGAGAAAAACAAGCGTGAAGGAACTGGATTTCGCAAACACCTGCCAACTTCCTACATCAACGGGTTTTTTCAGAGAGCGAGTCAGAGAACGTTTCGCTATATTCGGTGGTTGCGCGCTAGCTTGCAAAGCCGGACTCCCTACCATCAATCCTTGCGTGACCTAGCCGATGCCTGGGGCTGTCCATCACCTTAACTTTTGGACACCCATGAATCGGATAACAACAAAAGTCCAAATGACCAAAGGTCTACTATCAGCTGTCCACACAACAAGGACACTTCTGCACAAAATGCCCGGGCGAAACCTCCAAAAATGGCAACTCTTGCCCAATACTCTCCTGATATCTCGGATGCCCTACCCGATGACCAAACGCACATCCCTCGGGAGGATTAATAGGACTGGGCACATCACCCTCCAAAATCACCCGATCATTGGTAGCTGCCGGATCAGGAACCGGAATCGCCGAAAGCAACGCCTTCGTATACGCGTGCTTAGGATTCGCATAAATCTCATCAGCATGAGCCAATTCCACAATCTTTCCCAAATACATCACCGCCACCCGGTCACTCATATGCTTAACGACCGCCAAATCATGCGCGATAAACAAATAGGACATGTCAAAATCCCGCTGTAATTCTAACAGCAAATTCATCACCTGCGACTGAACCGACACATCCAAAGCTGAAACCGGCTCATCCAAAACCAACAAATCCGGATTCACCGTCAAAGCCCTCGCAATTCCAATGCGTTGACGCTGACCACCCGAAAACTCAAATGGAAACTTCTGCGCAGCCGTCTTTGGCAAACCAACTCGATCCAGCAACTCAACAACCTTTTGCTGCCTCTCTGTCCGAGAACCCATTCCCTGAATCACCAAAGGTTCCGCAATCAACTCGCCAACAGACATCCTCGCATCCAAAGACTCCGACGGGTCTTGAAACACCATCTGGAAATCTCGCCTCAAGCTCCTCAAAGCAAACTGCCCGACTCGCGTAATATCATGCCCCTTAAAAACAATTCGGCCACTCGTCGGCGTTAACAACCTGACCACAGACTTACCAAGAGTCGACTTTCCACATCCAGACTCACCCACCAATCCCAAAGTCTCCCCTTTTCCAATCCCAAAACTCACCCCATCCACCGCCTTGACGGCCCCGACCTGCTTCATCATCACACCACCCCTCACTGGGAAATGCATCCGCAAATCCTCCACTCTCAACAATTCATCCACAGCATTCATCAATCTTCAAAACAAACGGGACAGGTTTCAACCCAATGCCCTTCCGAAATCTCCCGATACTCCGGACGAACATTTAACAAATTCTCATCTTCCCTCTCCATCCTCTGACAAAAACGACACCCAGGAACAAAGTTCTGAATCGCGGCAACTTGCCCTGGAATCGTCACTAGCTCAGACTTCCTCTCGTTTTCTAGCTTAGGGATCGAACTCAATAAACCTTTGGTATAAGCATGCCTGGGGCGAGCAAACAATTCTTCCACCGGAGCACGTTCCACCACCCGTCCCGCATACATCACAACCACCTCATCACAATTCTCCGCGATCACCCCCAAATCGTGAGTAATCATCAAAACCGCCATCCCCAACTTTTCCTGCATCGACTCAATCAATTCCAAAATCTGAGCCTGCACCGTCACATCCAATGCCGTCGTTGGTTCATCCGCGATCAACAAATCAGGCTCACAAGCTAAGGCAATTGCAATCATCACCCGCTGCCTCATCCCACCGGACAACTGGTGAGGAAAGTTTGAAATCCGACTCTCAGGAGCTGGAATCCCAACCGCATCCAAAAGTTCAATAGACTTCTGTAATGCTTCCCGTGAAGACATCTCTTCATGCAGCTTCAATGTCTCCACAATTTGCTTCCCAATGCGGTGCACCGGATTCAACGCCGCCATCGGTTCCTGAAAAATCACCCCAATCTCACCACCCCGGATCTTCCGCATTTCCTTGTGATCTACCTTCCGCAAATCCTTCCCCTTAAACAAAATCTCTCCCCCTTTGACGTGCCCAGCAGGCTTCGGCAAAAGATCAATGATCGACATCGAAGTGACCGTTTTGCCACAACCCGACTCGCCAACCAACCCGACCGTTTTGCCAGCACCGACAGAAAAAGACACACCATCAACGGCACGAACCTCTCCCGAGTCTGTTTGAAAACTCGTTACCAGTCCTCGAATATCCAACAAATCACTCATTTTTTTCGATACATCTCCACTACGTTCTGCACCTCTGGATAGGTCTTCCCAGACCTCATGGCATCCAAAGTCTCCTTCTTCATCTCCTCATCAATCCAGAAACTATAATGTTCATAGGGATAAGAAATAATGGGCGGGCAAAACTTCACTGTCTCCGTGTTTGGCCACCGAAGCCATCTCCAACAGGCAACTCGTTCATAATCACGCTTCCATCCCGGAACAAAAACACATTCGTCATAAATAATCTTCTGCATTTTCAACCCCAAATCCTTCTTCTCTTCATAAGAAGTCGCTCGACGATAAGCCTCAGTCAAACGATCCATCTCAGGATGATTAAAAGCAAAGACGTTATTGGTCTTAGGCTTGATATTTCCCTGCTCGTCATACGCATTCCGAGAATGAAAATATTCGTAAAACGAGAAAAACGGAGGTTGCACCGACCATGCAATCACCGTCAGTTCGAACTTTTTGTCCATCGCCTCCACAAACAAAATCCCGGATTCCTTAATATCCAAAATCAAATTCACCCCAGCCTTTTTCGCCTCTGTCTTCAGAATATTCCCAATTTCCCTTAATGTCGCCTGCGACCTCAGCCCAATCGTGAATTCCAGAGGAGTTCCATCCGGCTTCTTTAAAAGCCCATCTTTATCCTCTTCTGTGAAACCGGCCTTCTTGAAAAACTCT
>JAHDGN010000018.1 GCA_020627645.1 Akkermansiaceae bacterium | reverse complement strand
CGTGATGTTGGCCAATCCACTGAAGGTTCCCGGCGAATGGACAGCCACCGTATTCGGTTGATCAATCGTACCTCCCCATGGTGTCATAGTCGTATCGGGTCACTAGACGATTAGTGCCAGCTCGAAGCAGAGTCTGTTGCTGAGTCTGGTCGTTATTGTAAAACACCACTGAGGTTTCCCCTGTTCTCGAATCGATGGTTTTCTCAATTCGGTTATGCCGATCGTAACGATAATCGACTCTTGAAATGGCTGGTCCAGAACTTCCACGAGCGAACGTATGATCCAGAAGACCGCCAAGGTAGCTTGAAACGGTGGTGAGACCGGTCGCCTGGGTCACCGTCGTCACCCAATTCTGATTGTTACGATCGATCACTGTCAGCGAATGATTCGCGGCATTCGGATCCCCAAATGGAATTTCCCAAGTTTGGAACCCATCGACTGAGGTCTCCACTCGGTTAGTCTCCTGAACGGTGGGATCAAAGACCGATAGATTGGAGTTCAGGTTCCGGAAGTCTCGATAGACTTTCGAAACACTGCGGCGAACAATCGCTCGTGATGATCCGTTAGTGATAGCGCTGGGCAGGCTCGCGAACCAATAGTCCGTTTCCTGAAACTGAATGCGATCAACCGTGTCATCAATCTGACCATTGTTATTGAGGTCGGTCGCGGTGTGAGTTCGCTCCGCTTCGGCATTGTAACCAAACAGGGTCACGACTCCGTCTCCATCGGTGATCGAGTTCAGTAAACCAGTCGTGGCATCATAGTCATAAACTGTGCGCCCTTGCAGATAGGTGCGACTACCTTCAGCCACCACTTTCGTTCTCCCCGCCGCATCAATCCCCGATACTGTGAGAAGAGAAGGGACTGCTAAATTTTGCACGACAGCAGCTTCCACTGCTCGCTCGCCTTTCCGAGTGATCGTAGAAAAGACCACCTCACTGCTCCCCACAAGGAGGCCACCCAGCTGGTATTCGTAGGTCGTGTCATCCTCTGCTGTTCCCACAACCAAGCGCGGACGTCCATCGATGTAGGACTGTCGCAAGCTTGTTCCCTGGTCGGGGTAGGTCGTCAACACGGTCGTTCCCCTTCCTTCAACCAAGCCTCTGGGCTGAGCAGCAAATGGCTGGTTCGCTCCATAGTGGTATTGATAGGTTGTTTCGACCAAGGCACGACCGTCAGTGTGTTGTGGTGAAGCACTCCGGGTCGCGATGGTTTCTCCTGCTGTGTTACTCTCACTTTCACTGAGGATCATCGCATCAGCATGAAGCGGCCCACGGACGGTCAGGTGACCATGGCCATCGGGCGTGAAGGCTGTTGCTGCCTTTGGAATTCTGACTTGTCGAACCGTGCGCCCATTAAACTGAGTCCCTGAAACAACTCCTAAACTTTCCGAGGTCTCCAGGCGCTTGAGATGGTCATAGTGATAAAGTGTGGTGATACCCCGGATGTCCGTGGAGGATCTCAATCCACAACAGCCATACTTTTTGGTCGTGATCTGGGTCGGAGATCGGTCAGCAAAAATCTTCCGCATTTCTACCGGGCGCCCCAGGGTGTCGAGCTTGGCCACACTGTGGGTGTATAGAAGCTGCTGGTTGCCAGCTACCCCCTGAAAGTCGAGAGAATAAACCTGTTCGGATCTGACGTTACCAAATTGGTCATAGGTGGTGACGCTCTTAGTTCCCCGAACGATGTCTGATTTCGATCCATTAAAGGCTCCAGTTCTGCAATCTTTGACCCAGTCTCCATTCGTCCGTGTGGAGTAGAAGCAAATCATTCCCGTCCCATCTGGGGATATTGTCTTAGAGGATTGCCCAGCCCGTGGATCAATAGCCATTCCCGCTTCATTCACTTGTGGCACATGTTGCTGACGAGAACTGACCAAATTGGAAGCATTCCCAAACTGAGCATTCAACTTTGTTGCCCTTTCTTGAGTCGAAACAATCAGCCCATTGGAGACCTGACTAGTTTGCCACACCTTTGAGACGACATTATTATTGAGAGTTCGTGTCGTACTCAAATACGGCGTGTTTGTGGAATAAACATAGGTGGTGACATCATGCTCATCCGCTGGACTCCCCGGAGTAGAGTTGAGATAAGGGCGAATGATCTGAGAAACTCGTCCTTGTGAGTCATATTGGTATTCAGTCCATGATCCATCGTGACGAATCATCCTCCTGAGCCGTCCACTGTGGTAATCAATGGCCGTTGTTTTCTGGCCAGATGGCGCTACAAGGTAGTATTCCCAAACATCCGTCAGCGTGCGCTCACCATGGATTCGTTCCCGTTTCGTTTGGGTCAACCCCCACGGAAATTCAACCCATGTCTCACGGGTCACCGAGATTTGCTCCCAACGTGAATTGTCCGCACGACGCTCACTGACGATGATGAGATCTTGCCGAGTAGGATACGCTACGGTTTTGCCCTGGAAATTGAAGGAGGTGTTGGCAACAGGAATCTGGTAACGCTCCGTCTGACGAAGAAACTGACCATCTGCGGCTTCTGTGGTCAATGATTGCACATCCGCCCCTTCAAGGTGCACCCACCTCTTGACTCCATTCAAAGAACTCTGCTTAAATTTGGTCTGCACATAGGTCTCCTGCCCATCGCTCGGGTTATTATCATACCTCTGTTCGGTCAGGATCACTTCCTTGGGAGTGGTCTTGCTTCTCAGATTGCGCCCTTTGATGAGAAGTTGAGTCGCCGGGGTCGTGCTCAACTCTCCCAAAGAGTTGCGATCGTAAAAATTGATCGAGTATTCTAGCGCATCAGGATTCAAGCTTTTCCTAGAAGCAGGAATCGCATTTTCGACACGAAGAACACCATGGGCAGTCGATACACTTTTCAATGCGCCTGTTTTCTCATCCCGGTCCACGATCGCCCCAGAAGAGGCACTGACTTGAAGGTTCTGAGGGCTTGCGAGATGGAACAGGTCATCAGCGTTGCTGATCAACGAAGCCCCGCCTCTTCCATTTCCGGTATCCCCCGCATCAATATTGAAGCTCGCACCATTGTGCGCATCGGAGCTAGTCTCGGTCGTTCCTGGAGCACAACTACTGCAACTCTCACAATCTCCTAAGCTCAGGTTCACTTTGCAGATTGGCTGCTCGTTAGAACCACTTCTTTTGTCAATCCGAGCATACAACGATGAAGGAGAAGAGCTTCCCTGAGGCAAGGCAAATCGGAAATCACTGTCGCGATCCGCTGAAAATTCAACCGTCGCTTTTCCTTTTTGGAGAGCTCCAGCCTCGTCCAACCACAGTGCCGGAAGCCCCAAGGTCACGACATAATCTCCAGCTTGATTTTTTGGGGCAACTTCAGGACTCAGGCGAACTTGGTAGTAGCCATTCTCATCCTGACGCAAAGCCAATGTTTCACCATCCCCCTTCCACAACTCGGCCACCGCTTCATTCTTTGGCGTGTTGGCTAAATCACGAGCCTTTAAGCAAACTGAGGCATAGGTCTCTTTGGATCCAGATGATATGATGACAACTCGATCTTTGGCATCATTCACAGAGTTGTGAGGGCCACCACGTCCGACACCTGAAGGATGGAAAACCGGATCCGAATCTCCTCGCTTCCCATCGACATGCTGTCCTGCGAGGCCAGATTGATTATCAATCGTGAAAGTCAAACCATCAGAAACCATTTCAAAGATCGGACTAGCTCCCCCCCATGACGGCGCAAGGACAGGAGTCGTCGGCAAGAGGGTTTGAGGCGCATTTGGGGTCGAAAGAAAGAGAGCCCAATCGTGATCTGGATTATTGGGATCAATGTTTGTCCCATACCACAAAACCCTCAGCTCATAGACTGAACCTTCCTGAAGCTCGACTGGAAAATGACGCATCGCGCCCGGGTCAGCCTTGAAAATCTGAGGATCCTGCGCCGGTTGACCACTCGTTTGAGTCAGCTGAAAAGTCCAGAATTCTGAACCCGAGCTACTAATATCACCTCCCGATAGAACGAAATTCGCTTTCCGAACCGCTGGAATCACCGCCACTTGATCAGCCTGTGCCGGATCAGATCCTAAGATCCTCTCTGCCGTTGTAGGCAGTCCGTCTTTGTCGTGATCCGCATTGGCATCGCTTGCATCGTAGGGGCTCAGCGCAGGATTCTGGAGCTCATACTCATCTGTCATTCCATCACCATCACTGTCCTGACCAGGCGCAGGAGTTTGCACTGGACCCATTTTCGAGGAGCGAGAGAAATCCAGCGCAAAACAGGCCTTGAGTTGACCAAGAGTCACTGGAGCATGATGCTTGTCATCCCCCGTTGTTGCAGACCAGGGATAGAGACTTCCCGAGATATTTGTTCCTAGACGAACTCTTTCCTCAGCTAACCAGTTAGCATCAAACGCGTGAAGCTCATCGTAAATCTCCTTCACCACTGCTTTGAGTTGACCTCCTTTAAGGGGCCGACGCTGCTTGTTCAACCACTCCTGATCAGGGCTAATCGGAAGTGACACTCCATCACGGCCTAGGAGAGGCTCCAAGTTTGTCTCAATCCGATTTCCCAACTCCAGATTCCGTGTCTTGATCACGATCAGTGTCTGCTTGATGAAGTTTTTAAACTGTCCCACATTAGCAACCGCTTTGTTTTTTGATGGAGCTCCAGTGGTAATTCCTCGCTCTTGCCACCATGGTGGGGCTTGCGCCGAGGAAAGGCATACGAGACTGAGCCAAAGAGCGATGGATCGAAATAGAATAGATTTCATACTTTCGGAAGACTGAGTTGAGTTTCGCCAATAAGCGAAGAAGAGATCGAGGTATTGAGAGCCCAGCAATGACTGCCAGCGAGACTCCTGACAATAAGAGTTAAAGATTCAATGACGGTGAAGGGTTTGACGAAACGCTCCTACTGGAAAGCACCCATCGAGATGTCACCTTGGGCGCTCTCCAAGATCACTTCTCCTTTCAGAAGCGTGTGCCCCTCAACGACAAGGGCTCGGGATCCAGATGCGTTGTCCGCAGTGTTGACCGCTAATGGCTCAGATGGATTCCAAAACTTGTTCGTCAACGTAGTTTCTCCATTCTTTCGAATCGTAATCGCATTAGACTGCACGAAACGAGTCTCAGAGTTACCAATACTGAAAATTGGATCGGTTTCGACCCAGCCGTAGACGTTTTGGACCGCTCGGATATTATTTGCTCCAAGAGCTACTTCGGCACGCGTATTGGCATAAACATTTGAACCATTAGCAAAGGAACTAAAGCCAATGGCCTTCCCGCTCCCCATTGCAGTCGCGTAGTTGGCGAAGGCCTCTGATGATCCACCCAGCGCAATCGCACCCGTTCCATGAGCCACGGCATCCCGGCCCACCGCAAGAGAAGCTTCTCCCTTTGCTTCACCAGTCGCCATCGCCACCGAACGAAGACCAGAAGCAACACTTTCGTTTCCGAGGGCCAACGCCCCTTCCCTCGAAGCAATCGCTGCGTTACCAATCGAAAACGAGTTAGCGACCGAGGAACTACCAGCACCCAAAGCCAGTTGACTGGCCGAAAAGAACGACTGATTCAAAACCGGCTGCCCACCGACCAGAAGTGTTCCTGGGATCGAAACCACACCCGCAGTTGTCACTTCGAAAGCATTTCTTCGAAAACTGCTTGTTCCACTTCCAATCGAAAAGAGCAACCCAGCCTTATCTTGGTTGTATTTTCCCAACACAATGGAGTAATCCCTCGTATTAATCAACCCAGTCCCAAGAGTCATCACATTCTGACCAGACGCTGAATTGATCGAACCAACGGAAAACGAATTGGTCGCAGAAGCCAGTGTATTAAAAGAACCAACAGAAAAAGAATTCCTTCCAGAAAGCGAACTTTTGTTCCCGAAGACCACAGATTCACTCCCCGATAGGAAATTTTCAGATCCAACCATCAAGCTATATTTGGCATCCTCCGAGGCCACGTTACTGGGACCAACCACCGCTCCACCATCTGGAACCGCCGGACTCGTGTTGCCCGCACCAACAGCAAGACTCTCAAATGTCCCTGTCTGTGAACTAGCGACGGCCGGAAGCAGCGACATCAAGCCGATCAAAACGGGCCCCTTAGAAAACTTTTGCGATATGGTTTTAACTGTCATGATTTTTTGTTTGGTGTGAGTTTTGCTCGAAAGCTTGAATTTGTTTGTTTCGAAGAATCATCAATTGGCTCGAAGGGTCACGTAGCGCTTCTTTAACGGCCTCAGCTCCCCCCTGCTCAACAAGAGACTGCGTCAGCTGAATGACCTCCTCGTGAACTTCCTTCAGCTCTTCTTCACTCAAAACCTCGCCTCGATCGTAGAGACCCTCATCCTCCAGAACCGTGGACAAAGAACGGGATTGATTGGACCATCGGTGGCTGCGCGAGCTGCTCCCGTTCGTGCCCCTGAAGCTGACATCAGACGATCGGGATCTAGCTCCCGAGGTCTGTCCCGCTGAATCTGCGACGCGAGCACCCAACCCCGAAGATTCAGTAGACTCTTCAGACCAAATGACCCAGGCAAACGCCAGCGCCAGAAGGATCAAAAGAGCGGAGAGTAACTTGTTCGTCATGGATGTTTTTGCGAAGCGGCAGGAACCAACAGCGACCCACTGAAAACTTCAAGACTAAAAATTGCACCCAATTAATAACATATATTTGCATGCGTTATTTACGCACTGAATGAGACATCCTGAAAAAGAGCCTAACATCCCAAAAATCTAGATAAAACAATGGAAAAACACACATCTCGATCGCATCAAGACTCCAACTCAAAACCCCTTTCAGCCCTTCAATTCGATGACCTTATAAATCAGAGGAAATTTTGTAAGGCACCCTTAGTTATGATGTAACTTCATCACCGCGCAGCGTCCCCCTTCTCACTTAAGGAACCAATTGAAGCTCAGGGCTAGATGCGATCATAACAGGAGTTGGCTCACTCAAAATACCATCGCATCGTCCACTCCTGCTTGCCAAAATCACCACAGAAGCATTATTCATAGGGTAGCAGTAAAAAAAATATCATATGAGTATCGAAAAATGTCCCGTTCTCAATCCGACCGCCACTCCAAATCGCCCCACTCGTGCTGGCGGATTATCCAACAGTGACTGGTGGCCCGACCAACTCAACCTCGATATCCTCCATCGAAATTCCCCCAAAGGGAATCCAATGGATCCCAACTTCGATTACACCGAAGCCTTTAATTCTTTAGACTATGATGCTCTCAAACAGGACCTCAACGACCTGATGACCGATTCCCAATCGTGGTGGCCAGCCGACTACGGCCACTACGGCCCCTTCTTCATCCGCATGGCCTGGCACAGCGCCGGCACCTACCGGGTGACAGACGGTCGAGGTGGTTCGTGCGATGGCACCCTGCGCTTCGCCCCGCTCAATAGCTGGCCCGACAATGCCAACCTTGACAAAGCACGCCGACTCCTCTGGCCCATCAAACAAAAATATGGCAATAAAATCTCCTGGGCTGACCTCATGATCCTCACCGGCAACGTCGCTCTCGAATCAATGGGTTTCCCCACCTTTGGCTTCAGTGGAGGACGCGTTGACGTCTGGGAACCACAAGACGACGTCTTCTGGGGGCCCGAAAACGTCTGGCTCGACGACAAACGATACGACGACAATGGCCAACTCATCGGACCACTCGCCGCCGTCCAGATGGGACTCATCTACGTCAACCCAGAAGGCCCCAACGGCAACCCCGACCCCATCGCCGCAGGCAAACACATCCGCGAAACATTCGGACTCATGGCCATGAATGCCGAAGAAACCGTCGCCCTTATCGCCGGCGGACACACCTTCGGTAAAGCCCACGGTGCCGCCCCCGATTCAAACCTCGGGCCAGACCCCGAAGGCTCCCCCATCGAGCAACAAGGATTCGGATGGAAAAACTCCCACGGCAAAGGCCACTCCGAAGACACCATCACCAGTGGGCTCGAAGGCGCATGGACTCACGAACCCACCAAATGGTCTCACATCTACCTCACGAACCTTTTTACACACGAGTGGGAACTCACCAAAAGCCCCGCCGGAGCCCAACAGTGGACCCCAAAAAACTCCGACGGCCTCGACAACGTCCCCGACGCCCACGTCAACGGAACCACCCACACTCCCATGATGTTCACCACCGATCTCGCGCTCAAAGAAGACCCCATCCTCGGACCTGTCGCGAAACGCTTCTTTGAAAACCCGGAGGAATTTAAAGAAGCCTTCGCCAAAGCCTGGTTCAAACTGACCCACCGCGACATGGGACCAAACATTCGCTACCACGGCCCCGAAGCACCAAAAGAAGAACTCCTCTGGCAAGACCCCGTCCCGCCCGTCGACCACCCACTCGTCAATGACGATGACCTGACCTCACTCAAACAAACCCTCCTCCAATCGGGACTCACTACCTCACAACTCGTTTCCACCGCCTGGGCCTCCGCTGCCACCTTCCGCGGCACCGACCTGCGAGGCGGAGCCAATGGTGCCAGACTCAGACTCGCCCCTCAAAAAGACTGGCCCGTCAATCAACCAGAACAACTTCAACAGGTCCTCGCAAAACTCGAAGAAATCCAAACCGACTTCAACAACAAGCAAGCCAACGGAAAACAAATCTCTCTCGCCGACCTCATCGTCCTTGGGGGATCCGCCGCTATTGAAGACGCAGCCCGCAAGGCCGGCCAAAATGTCACCGTCCCCTTTCATCCAGGACGCACCGACGCCACACAAGAAATGACCGATGTCGAATCATTCGATTTCCTCCACCAGAAAATCGACGGCTTCCGCAACTTCCTCGGCAAAGAAATCGACCGCCCCGCACCCGAGCTCCTTCTCGACCACGCCCAAAAACTGACCCTCTCGGCTCCCGAAATGACCGCCCTCATCGGCGGAATGCGAGTCCTCGACACGACCGTCGGTTTCCCAGAAATGGGACGACTCACCGACAAACCCGGCACCCTCACCAATGACTTCTTCGTCAACCTCCTCAACATGGAGACCGAATGGAAAGTCGCGGAAGTATGCGAACACTTCTATCAGGGCATCGACCGAAACACCGGCAATCAAAAATGGACCGCCTCCTCCATCGACCTGATCTTCGGCTCCAACTCACAACTCCGAGCCATCTCCGAGGTCTACGCTTCCGACGATAACCAAGAAAAATTCATCAACGACTTCATCGCAGCCTGGGCAAAGGTGATGAACCTCGACCGTTTCGATCTCGTCTAAAGTTTGAACCTCAAACCCACTTCCAAACCCAACCGAGCTTTCACAAGGGGCTCGGTTTTGTCTTTGCTCGCTCCTACTCGACGGAGTACCCTCTAATTCGTCGAACACCATCATCGAACAAGGCAAAAACACCTCTATAAATATGCCCAATTTTACCATCGAGCATTTTGGTCAAGTCTTCAGCTATGTTCTAATGCCCAAAGAATACGAAGAAGAACTCCGCAAAGCATACCTCATCGGTTCGGTAATTGATAAAAGCCACTGCACTCTTCCAGTTAAAAAATCTGATCACCAAATTTTAGTAGGCCAAGGACAGAACTTCTCAATATTCGTTGATAACTCTGGAGACTACTGCCTAAGCACAAAGTCCAAGATCCGAAAAAACTTGTTTACCCAATCAAAAGCCATCCTCTTCTGGTCTTGCGACATGAGCAACTCGTTTGAGTTTGAGTATTGGAAAAAAGGGTACCTAGAAAAACAGCTGTTGGTTGATACCGTTCTAAAAACAATCAAAAACCAATCTTGCTTCATCCCTGTCGGGGTAGATCTATCAAAGTCAACTCCTTCCAAACAATTTAGATTCTGCAATCAACTCGCACGAGAAACCCTCAAAAAAGACATCTCATTTGAACGCTGGGAAGTCTGTGAACTGGAAAAAGCGAGGTGTTCCTTTAACCCTTTTTCTAATAACTCCATCGATTAGAGCTTTGCTCATGACCAAGCGATTTTCAAGCGAAGGTAAAGCTAACCACCGACCTACAACAAACGCCTTCGGCGCCAAATTAAAAGGCTACTAAATATCAACAAAATTCCTGTAGAGGGCTCGGGTATTGATGGGATCGATGGCGCGGCAGAAGGATCGATCTGATCTAAACCAAAGCGCTCAAATTGCTCTTCCGTTTCCAAAACAACCGCTCCACTCACAGGGGTAACCAACTGATATTTTGCAGCTAGCTTGGACCAGTGTTCATGATTCCTATCCTTAATAATCCCAGCCCGAACCTGTTGCCACACTCTCCATCGCACCAGTTGATCCCACACCTCCACTCCTTCAACTTGAGAATCTTCAGTCACCTTCCACTTATATTCCCATCTATTTCCCTCAACCACTCTCAATAACTCACTTTGCAAATCTTCCACCCCTGCCGGACGACCACTCGCAACAACCCCAACCCGCTTCGAAAGACTCTCCAGGATCCGATTAGAACCTCCCTCCAAATCCATCAATTTAAATCTCACAGGCTGAAGCCCCCTCTCGAGATATTGAAAGAGAGGCTCCATACTACCAAGAACAACAGGAGACTCCCCATGAAGCCAAACAACCTGACTTCCTCTGGTAGAAGACGCCAATCGAAAACCAGACTCCAGAGCCGACAACGAATCCTGCCCTCCAACATAGGAAATCTCACTAAGAGATGAAGGGCCCTCAATGATTCGATCTTCAGCGGCAACCACAACTCGAACCTCATAACCACGCCTTCGGAGTTCCCCAATGGCATCCTCGGCCCCTTTCACCCAACGCTCAAAAAATTCTGAACCATCAATCACCAAAACAACGACCCCATCAGCACTAGGATCACTAACATTCACTCGCTCAGCTGACCAAATTTCCCCAGAAAACGAGTCTCTTGCCCAAACTTGATCGACAGAATCCTCAATCTCACACCGAACATGAGTATGCCTTGCCATCAGGTCCTTCAATGAGAGCTCGCCATGAGCTTCTCTCCATTTCCCTGACGCACTCTCCCCCTGAAGCCCCTCCAAAGACATCGACACATCACCCTGAACCCAGACATTTGTATTGAGCTCTTCTCGAATTCCGAAATTTTGTTCAATAATTCGAGGCAAAAAAAGTCGCCCCTTCGCATCTAAAGGAGCAGTCACCCCAATCCGAATTTTCATATTCTTCTCTGGTAAAACTGGAAAGCACTGCACCAAAACCCGATCATCCCCAACCCACCTCACCAGAACAGGATCACGGCTCTCTTTGACTGCGATCGAGCGATAAGCTCTTTCCACTTTTGCGGTAGAAGCAAAAGCAGCCTCCTGAGGCTGATCGTTTACCCAGAGCGTAAGACGGGAGACCACCCCTCCATTAGGCAACAAAATTTGCATGCGCGCCTCTTTGTTGGAGTCCCCAAAATTATCAAACTCCATCGTCCACTCCCAATACCCCAATCGACTCGCTCCATCAATATGCCCATCTAACCGCGAACCAACCAAATCAAGGTCAGCCAACTTCAAAGCCACCCGGTCTCCCCCCAAACCATCATCAAACTCCACTCCTGCACCTGCCATTCCCCTTCCCACGCCGGACAAATATGAATCTGGCGGAACTTCACTCTCAAAACTCCGTCCAGTGACCCGATAAAACATTTCTCGACTTTTTTCATTCAAATCTAGCTGAGCCTCCCTACGAAGCCCTGACTCAAAATCAAAAAGATGAAACCATCCTACTCCCAATAGAAAACCAGAAGTATCAGTATATCCTCGACGAACTAAATTTCCTTCATAACACATCGTAAGGAGCACTTCTTCCGACCCCAAACTACGAATCAAATTCGGCTTCTCATGAGCTACTCCATATCTTGTAAAATAAGCTGGTCCCTCAACGACGGCCAAGATCACCACTCCAGTCAACAGACCACCAATCTTCCAAGTACGATCACTACTCGAACAAATTTTCTTCAAAAATCCCAAGCATAAAAAAATGGGAGCTGCAGCAATCAAACAACAAATGAACACAAAAGGTAAGGCGAGCAAAAAAAACCCTGAACTCCAGATCAGCCCCTGAAAGAAAAAATATCCTAGACCAACAATCACTGGAAGCACCACCACGCCCCAATATCCAGCAACGACAGAACCCGCTGCTCTCATTCCCGTCAAAAATTTTGCTTTTGACTGACGATACTTCCCAAAGAAATGGACCAAACCAAAAATGGAAACTAACGACACTAAAATCGCCTGACTCAAACGGGACACTGGGTCAAACATCATCGACCCAAAAACTCCCGTCAAAAGCTCAACAGCAACCACCATGACAGGCCAAACACCCGCCCAAAATCGATTCGTTAAGCACTTACCAACTCCACGCACAAATTTCGCGAACCAACCACCCTTTTCCAAAGAAGGTTGAGAAACGATTTCCAATCCAGGATCAATATTCGGAATACTTATTCCCAAATCGATCCCCTCTAAAGCTTCCTCGACCTCTTCAAGGTTCACCAAATACTCCCCTCGTCTCTCCATCCACAAGTGGGACTCCAAATCAGCTCGAACCTCATCTGGATCCATTCCCTGGTTCTCCAACACCTGACGATTTTCCCGCCACCATAAGTCCAAAAACTCGCGAGCGTCGCTCGTTAACCAGTCAGTTTTTTTCATCACAAATCAGCTCTTTGTCTCACTAAGCTCACGCACTGCTCCACTCAGTTCATCATAATAATATTTCATCGCCACAGATCGCGCCTTACCCGCCGCAGTCAGCCGGTAATATTTCCGCGCCGGCCCCGAATCGCTTTCCTCTAATCTCGACTTGATCAACCCCTGCTTACGCATCCTCGAAAGCAATGGATAAATACTTCCCTCAGAAGCATCCAACCCTTCCGCTCCAACCAACTTCTTCACCAACTCATACCCATAACATTCCTCTTCCAGCCCAATCGCCATAAGAACACAAAATTCTAACACGCCCTTGCGCAATTGAACCGTCCAGTTGTCAAACCCGTCACTCATCTCATCACTATCAAAGCCAAAAGCCCCCCATCAACCAAGCTCCCTAATCACCCGAATACCGCTTCCCAACCACTCGGTCATCCTCTAAGTCGATAAAAATCCCCTCGCGGTTAGGATGAATACTCCCTTCCGGATTCATAAAGAAACCTAATTCGGATTCAGAATCAGAGATCGTTTTGGGAAGCAGACGGTTTCCATCCTCCGGATAGTGCTTTGCAAGAAGGCCTTTAACCTCAGCACGGTCCATCCCCACTTCAATATCCTGATAAAAAGCCCAATAAGTTCGGTAGCGACTATCAATCAAGTGCGGAACCGCAGCCAAAACAACGAAATAAACTGGAATCAAAACAGCAATCCCCATGAAAATCCCCCCCACAATTTTCGATACCCTCCCCCCTTTAACCAGCATCCAAACAGACAGAAGATCAGGATATAAAAACTTTGGTAACTTGGGATGTAAAAACTGTGACAAGTCATGATAGGAAACATTTAAAACAAGGTAACTTGCATAGCAAGGTATTTAATAAAAAAACGAAAAGAACGGCTTGAAAGATGGAATCCAGAGGAGACTTAGCTAATCAGCTGACACTGAAAGAAGAAAAGGTGCAGCTTTCTCAATCGACGACCAACAACCCAAATTCCGATAAAAAACCACACTCCATGAGAATGGCTCTCAAGAAATCACACGGGCAACTTCCACTTATCACGACTGGTCTGATAAATCAAATCATTGGCCAAATCATTCCCCTCAAACCGCATCACTTTCGGATCGAACTTCAAATTCGCATTCACCCGATGCGCTATCTTCCCAAGGTTAACCAACGTACACGACACAAAACCATTCTCCTCATTCAAGGCAAATTTCTTCCCTTCTTTAATCGCTTGATGAAAGTCAGTCACCTGCGCCTCTGGCTCTGGGAGCAATTTAAACTTCTCCTCAAACCCCTTCACGTCCGACCTAAAACCCTTAAATATTTTCCCCTCCGAACCCTCAATCAATGCAGCCTTTTTATCTCGATTCTCACCATCGAGAACAATCTCAGTTCCATCAGCATACCAATAGGTCAGCCGACGCCACTTGCCTACCGCGTCAATATCCTGCGGATCAGAATCAATTTCAATCGCAACAGGCAATTCCTCATCCTTATCGAGAATATATTGAATCGGATCCAAATAATGCTGCCCCATGTCCCCCAAACCTCCACCATCATAATCCCAGTAGCCTCGAAACGATCCGTGAGTCCGATGTCGATGATACGGGCGCCATGGCGCCGGCCCTAACCAAAAATCATAATCCAAATGATCAGGAACTCGCTGCAAAGGCAAATTCGTCTTACCAACCCAACTGAATTTCCAATTAAAACCAGTAGCCCCTGACAAGGTCACCTTATACGGGCCAGCACCAATCAATCCCCCCGCAACCGCTTTCTTCACCTCCCGAGCCGTCACCCCCGAACCATAAAATTTGGACCGGAAACGAAACCAGGTATTCAATCGGAAACCCACACCCGCCTTCTTCACCGCATCCCTCATTGCCATCCCCTCACCAATCGTCCGAGACATCGGCTTCTCACACCAAATTGCCTTACCTGCCTTTGCCGCTGCGATCGACATATACGCATGCCAATGGGGGGGAGTTGCCACATGCACCACATCAACATCATCCCGAGCAATCACTTCTCGAAAATCCCGATACCCCTTAACCTCCCCACCATCCTTATTGACCTGCTTTAACTTACCTACCAATCGCTTCGAGTCGACATCACATAGAGCTAACAACTGTCCCGGCATCCCTAAATGAGCCCGACTAATTCCGCCGCAACCAATAATAGCCTTCGTCAAACGCTCCGACGGAGGAATCGCCCCATTCTTCCCTAAAACACTCCCTGGCACGACCGAAACAGTCGCCCACGCAGCCACACCCTTCAAAAGCCCACGACGGCTCAGATGATCATCAACCTTTGGCATTCCCCAAATACGAATCTCAAACCTCTCAAATATCAAGATTCTCAAGAGGAAGATGCAATGCCCCAAACCACCCTTCAAATTCACTTGAAGGAAACGAAAAAATCTCAGGAACTAGGAGACGATGATTCTGAAAACGAAATTCCCCATAGTGATAATCGCTATTGCATCAATCTACACCGCAAACTCCGAAACAAAAAACAAACAGACTCTTGAAGTCGCGCCTGTTCCAATCAAAGACCAGAGCCACCGCTATCAACCTTCCTCCATCCAAAAAATCCACCCCTTTAAAAAAAGCGCAAGCGGATCAACCGGCGTGAGCGCCGTTGAAATTGGGCTCGGATTATCCACCGACGTCAGCCCGACAACAAAACTCTATTTCACCTTCAACCGCTGGTCTGAAATGAGAAACACCCACGCTTCATACTATCTGGGGCTCTTCGGATACATCAAAAACTACAAGCGTGAAAAACCAGGAATTTATTCTTTCGAGGGACTTCATTTTTCAGAAAAAGACCAATCTACGAAGCAAGTAAAAGTCACTGTTGATACGACGAAACTCTGGGCCGAAGACAAAAAATTAGGAGACTTCGAAGACGGACAACTCAAGTCAAAACTAAAAGTCACAATCACCCCCTCTAAGAACTAAGACTGACGAGGCACCCGAAAATGACGAGGCACCTATCATGACAAAAAACAAATACCCCCGTCTAAATCCTTCCAAATTTCGCCTCCCATACGTCTATGATCTGGGAAGATTATCTGGATAAAAAACCCACTTCTAATCAAACCCGAAATCACTCACTCTTGTGAAACCTTTTCCTTCGAATCCTTCTCGATCTCCTTAGGCAACTTTGGAAAAGTTTTAGCCATCCACCGTGCCCACTCCCGGTGCATTTTCTGAATCTTTTCTGTCCTTCGAAGGATCGTAATCCGTTGATCTAAACAAGCCACCGCCGCACGCTGATTCTTCGCCAAATCACGATTATTTGGACCAACCAACACCTTCATGTCAGGCAATGGTTCGAAAGGCTCAATTCCAAAAGCCTCCAAAAACACCTCGGCATCACCACCTCTCTGAGTATTCATCACGACTTTGGCATAATGACGATATTCTTCCGGGTAGTGATCCTTCAACCACGTCGTAAACGCCCAAGACAAGGCATAAAAAGCCGAATGAAACGGCAACTCACCCCGGCCAATGTAATCCTTACAATAATCATCTTGATAATAAGGCGAGCGCTTGAATTGCTCAGCGATTGCCCGACACAATCCCCGAGTCCAAGCCTGATCACGTAAAGTTAACAACATCGGGACATCAAAAAACAACCAGTCATCAGAACTAATCTGGTATCTCCCTCGCTGAGCATGTGGATAGCAAATCTTATGATTTTTATCAAAATTGGCATGCATTTTTTGAAGCTGCTTCATTCGACGAGTCCTCGTCAGCTCGCCCAACTTCAACGACTCTCCTTCACCTTTGTAACCAGCAAAATACTCAGGAATACCCTCGGTAAAACAATGATTTCCATACCTGGCAGACGACAGTCTTGAATACCGATCCATCAACTGGTGAAGAGTTTCGTGGATGACAATGATCGACGGATCTCGTTTTGCATTGTGGCGAAAAATCACATAATTCCCGTCATATCTTGCTCGGGCACCCGGAGAACGTTTCGGATGATTTTGATCCATATACTTGTCGAATGTCTTTTTGTCATGAAAAGCGAGCCAAACAAACGGATCAGGATCTTCCAACGTGTCGTTTCGCTCAGATTTCAACTCCCAAGAACGATGGGTCCCTAACCAATTTCGCCAAATCCCCTTCGCCAAAGGGACAAGGTGATTCTTCCACTCATCACTCACCGAAGGATCAGAGCCCTCGTCTCGAGTGATCAAAATCAAAAAAGGCTTCGCTTCGACAACGTCAAATTCAAACGGCCTGAACCTCTCGTTCCCTTTCAATGCTTCAATTTCTGCAGCCGCTTTCTCCTTGAAAGTCTTCCGAGCCCCCTCTGCTCCATTTGCTTCATTTGCTTCATTCGACACGCCTCCCTTCTTGACTCGCTCCAAGACCGCTCTGAGTCTTTCCACAACTTCTGGTTTCTCCTCTGCCAAGTTCTTCTTCTCACCAAGATCAGCCTCAAGATCATAAAGCTGAACCTTAGGAAGATCTTTCCACGAAGCCTTGTCTCTTGGTCTCGGATGACTCCACCCTCCCGAGTGAGGGGCATCAATCAATTTCCACTTCCCAACTCTCACCGCAAAAGTCCCATTAACCGAATGATGAACCGTCGCCTCACGTAACGCCCCCTTTGCTTTCCCCGTAAGATGGCCCAAAAAACTGACAGAATCCTCTCCTGCCCCTTCCGGAATTTTCACACCAACGACTTCACCCATCGTAGCCATCAAATCTGTCAAACAAATCACCTCCCGACAAATCTCACCGCCCTTCACCTTCTCAGGCCATCTCACCAAAAATGGCACCCGATGCCCTCCCTCGAAAATATCCGCTTTGTGCCCACGCAAACCACCATTTGCATCATGCCCCTGCTCCAGCAACTCAGGAAAATCAGCCTCCGGTGAACAACCGTTATCACTGGTAAAAATCACCATTGTATTCTCATCCAATCCATTCTTTTTCAGCGCCTCCAAAACTCTAACAACAACATAATCTGTCATCGTGACAAAATCCGCATAATCACTCTTCAAGCCACTCTTTCCACGAAACTCTTCAGTTACAAGCACAGGCGTGTGCGGTGACGCCAACGGTAAATATAAGAAAAACGGCTCATCCTTATTTTTTCCACGTTCCTCAATATACCTGACCGCCCTTTCCGTAAACTCAGGAAGAACCTCTTCATGCTTAAAGTCCGAACCAGTATCACCAGTTCGATACCACCCGTTCTTTGAATGCTTCTTAGTAACTCCCGCCTCCCGATTAGGTAGCGCTGTGACCCTTCCATTCTCCACCCAAACATACGGCGGCATATCAAGAGAACCCGAATGACCAAACGAATAAGTAAACCCTCTCTCCCTCGGTCCATTGGTAACTTCCTCTGAAAAGTTCACCGTCTTCGGCTTATCCCCACCTGCCCAATCCCATCCCAAATGCCACTTCCCAATAAACGCCGTATGATACCCCTCCTGTTGTAACATCTTTCCCACCGTCAACCGACTCTCCTCGATCAAGTGCTTCGAATAGCCACTCAAAACCCCTTTCTTCATTCGCGAACGGAAAGCATACCTTCCCGTTAAAACTCCATATCTGGTCGGAGTGCACACCGAAGACCCCGAATGCGCATCAGTAAAAACCATCCCCTCAGCAGCCATCCGATCCAATCCGGGCGTCGCAATCTTACTCCCCGAATTTGTTGCTCTCACATCACCATAACCCAAATCATCGGCCAAAATATAAACCACATTGGGCTTCTCTGCTGCACACAAACAACCAATTAGCCCGATGAACAAGATCAACAAACGCATGCCCCATCCTACGCAACGAACCCCCAACAAAATGTCACCAAAATCACAAATAATGATCGAAACAAAATCTTGGCTCAAACACCTAAAAAATCTTATAGTTTTGCATGGAAAAATTGACCTTATTCCCCCGACTCATTCCACTGATTGCATGCTACAGCCTCAAGCTAACAGCTGGGACACTTTCCACCGCAACTCTCGACGATGAATCGGATATTCTAAACTCTGGAGGAATCATTGTCTCATCAGCCAGCTTCGGAGACACCTCAGCAATCGTGAACGGAATCGTTCATCACTCAGGGATCTCTGCCGGCGCCAATCTCACAATCACCACCTTTGGTGAAGGTGATTTTCGAGACAACCCCTCTCTTCCAGACGGCCCACTCAGAAATCTCCTCAAAGGAATCTCCTTTGCCCCAACCGCCGAAATTTCAATCTCTGGCCTGAGCATCGGACAGGAATACCTATTTCAGACCTATTGGGATGGAGATGCCGATCAAACGATCTCTGTTGTTGCCGAGGGCACAGACACCCTCTCCGGCGTCCCCAACGCCGAACCCGCTCTTTTAATCTCATACACGTTCACAGCCACCGACGACACTCTCAATATCACAATCGACCGAGATGATACCCTCCCAGGCGACACCAATAATTGGCTTTCGGGATACTCATTGC
>JAHDGN010000414.1 GCA_020627645.1 Akkermansiaceae bacterium | reverse complement strand
AGCTCGTCACGGAAATGTTCCTGGATCCAGCAATAGAGAGTATCATAAAGTGTGTCGGTCAGCAAGATTTCCTGATGGAGTGCGTTGATCTCGTTTTCTCGTAGTTCCGTCCGGAGTCTCAAGCATGCAGGGCCTCCGCCGTTCCTCATGCTCTGATGAAGATTGAAAAAATGGCGATTTTGGAAGTTGTTTTGTAAGATTTCCAACACTTTTGGGGATTCCTCACAATGACTTGGTAGGATGATGTGATTGTTGCTACCAACGGTAACAATCTGACTGTTGAAGAGGTATGATTGGACGGCTTCATCCACCGATAACTGTTCCTCGGTAATTTGGATGAGGTTCAAATTGAAGTCGATGTTATCCGTGATTCGTAGGAGGGCTTCCTCTTGTTGGAGCCAGGCTTTCTCGTGTAAAAAGAGAGTCTTTTGGTTTGATACGGCAATGACATCGTTGTGGAACACGCCTTGGTCGACGACCTCGGGATGTTGTTGGACGAAGAGTGCTCGTTCTAATCGGTGGAGCCTTGCGACAGCTTCCGAGGCTTTTTTGCTTTGGCGGGGGGTGAATTTTGATTGTTTCGTTGGATCTCCATAGATGAAAATCTCTAACCCGGGTTCTCCATAGGAAGAACATAAGCGCATGTGGTTTGCAGCTCCTTCATCGTTGTAGTCATGATGTTTTGGGAGAGACTGATGGATGGTGAAATATTGATCGTTGGAGAAGAGTTTTCGAAAGAGCTTTTCGTAAAAGGGGGCTTCAATCGACCGGTGTAAATTTTGGTTCAAGTTGGCTATGGTCAGGTGAACTTTCCCATCAATTGTGTCAGTAGATGGAGACACGGTCGCGGAGTTGGCGGTCCACATAGAGGAGGCACTGGTGACTACTTTGAGCAGCTTGGGTTCTGAGTGGTATAAGGTTTCAAGAATTTTTGAGTCGTTACCGGTGTATCCGAGTGTTCGAGCGATATGAAGATCAGGCCGAAAGGCGGGAGGCATGACGGCTTGTTTGAGGCCAAGGTCGTGACAGAACTTCATTTTTTTGAGTCCTTCCAAGGCTGCAAGCTTGGGGTTAGAGACTTCGTCCTGGTGTGCGAGGGACGCTAGATTTCCTGCGCCGAGACCGGCGTAGTTATGGGTTGGCCCGACTAGGCCATCGATATTGAGTTCCCAGGTTTTCACAAAGTTATTCCTTCTGGTAGAGCTGGTGAGGTGAGATGTGGTGTCGCGAGTGATGCGACTGGGTAACTACAGTAATCACAGGCGAAGGCTCCGCTGGGTCGATGGTTTCCACTTTGTCCGATGCCGCCAAATGGAAGAGAGCCGCTGGCGCCGGTTGTTTGGCGGTTCCAATTCACGACTCCTGCTCTGATTGTTCGATAGAATGTTTCCCAAAGTGGCTTCTGATCGGTGAAGATGGAAGCGGCGAGGCCGTATTTTGTCTTATTTGCTTCTTGGATTGCTTCCTCAAAAGAATCTACCTGAATCAGAGATAGGAGGGGGCCAAAGCATTCTTCGTCATGGCGATTGACATTGCTCACGTCAATGAGTCCTGGGCTGACTAGGGTGGGGCAGGTTGGGGAAAGTTTTGATTCAATGAGGGCTGAGGCTCCCTTTTTGATCAGGTCTCTTTGGTAGTTTAGAGTGTGTTGAGCAGCTTCTTTGGAAATTAGTGTTCCCATAAAGGAGAGTTTGTTTTCGGCGGGGGGGGAACATGTGAGTCGGCGAATCATTGGAATCAGTTGTTCGAGGAAGCTGTCTGCTTCTTCGCCTTTGACTAAAATGAGTCGGCGTGCGCAAGAGCATCGTTGTCCTGAGCTGATGTAGGCGGACATGATCGTGTTTTGGGCTGCGGCTTTAAGATCGCGACACTGGTGAACAATCAGAGGGTTGTTACCGCCCATTTCGAGGGCGAGGAGTTTTTGAGGGCTTTCAACTAGGCTTGCCATGATTTGTTTGCCGGTCTTAAGGCTCCCGGTGAAACAGACGGCATCAATCTCATTGTGCTCTACTAAAAGTTTTCCGGTTGGGCCTTCTCCTTGAACGAGATTGATGACCCCTGGGGGAAGTCCGGTTTTTTGCCAAAGTCGAATCATTTCCTCACCCACCTTGGGAGTGAGTTCGCTGGGTTTGAAGACGATGGTATTGCCTGCGATTAAAGCTGGCATGATATGTCCATTGGGAAGATGGCCTGGGAAATTGAAAGGGCCAAGAATTGCGATGACTCCATGAGGCTTAAATCGAGTAGACGCTTCAGCCTCTCCAATTGGGAAGGATTCCTCTTGGCATCGAGCTTGATAGGCTTTGAGCGAGCTTGCAAATTTTCCGATCATGGCTCCTACTTCACCTTTGCATTCCCATAATGATTTCCCGGTTTCTTTGCTAATGAGGAGGGAAAAGTAGGACTGTTTTTCTGAGAGTAGGTTTTGAAATTTTTCGAGATAGGACAGGCGTTTTTCAAAGGGAGTTTCTGCCCATTTTGGGTGTGCTGCGCGGGCGGCCAATACCGCTTGATTTACCTCATTTGCGGTTGCGATACCGCCCTCCCAAATTAACTCTTCGTTTGCGGGGTTGTGAGATTTGAAGCGTAATTCGTTCGGGTTGGTCCAATGGTTGTTGATAAAATGGCTCATCTTGTGATTAGGGTTCTAGGATTAGGTATCGGATCCGATCACCTTGGTTGAGATCCAGTGCTTCGATCACAGGGGGTTCCAAGAAGATTTGTGTGTCGCTGCCAGTTTCAATTTTTCCGATCATGGCTTTTAGATAGAGGTTTGAATTCACAATGATTGCTTCTGAGGTTTGGGGCGTGGGATGTGCAATCTCACCGGCTAAGTGACCTGTTTTACTATTGATCACGGTGACGATGGAATCGAGGTCGGCTTGCATGGTGGGTCCGCCTTCGAAGATGTCGACTTGATTGCTTTTCTGAAAACCTTGCCTTTCGAGGATCTTCATGGCGGGGACCGTATTTGGGTGAACTTGTCCAATCACCCGTTGGGCTTCTATAGGGAGGGTGCAGGTATATTAATCCGACAATTAAATAGACTCCAAAAGATGAGAATGTTAGCTTGAAGCG
>JAHDGN010000413.1:2294-3092 GCA_020627645.1 Akkermansiaceae bacterium | reverse complement strand
CGCTCAAACCATTGATAAGCAATAGGTTAGACCTTAACCTGACGCGAATGACCAACTGGCCTTGAATTTTTGTTGTATGCAATAATATAATATAAGCTATTAAATTGTGTGCAATTTTATTTAGTCTATAACTACAAATAGAATCCATAATTTATAACAAAACCCAAAACGAACAAAGACGACCAGCTTTATCAAAAAAAGGACAAAAAAGCAAATCCACCTTAATTTGCCTGAATCACATCACTTTCCGCTAAAACTAGCGACGAGGATGACTACTCCTCTAACCTTAGTCCAACCGCCTCTTTAACCCACCCCGCCTTTCTCCACCGACTTCCCCTCTTTTTGCCATCGCCAAATTTTTCTCGTCCTTCCTCCGCCAAATTCAAAAGCATCTTCACCACCTCACGATTCTCTGCCGACACATCTTTAGATTCCCCTGGATCTCCAATTAAGTCATACAACGCCAATTTGACATCCTTCTCTTTTTTACTCCAACCACGCAACTTTTCCTCCAAAGGTAGGATCAATTTCCATTTCCCTCGACGCACCGCCTGTAGCTGAGTCGTATGATAGTAATACAGAACTCGGGCTTCCTTTTCCCTTCGCTTTTCTCCAAGCAACCTCCTCTTAAGAAACACCCCATCAATAGTCTGCTGGCCAACAAGCTTTTTCCCAGCCAAATCCAAAAACGTCGGATAGAGATCCATCATCGTTGCCATCTGCCGATCCTTACTCCCAGCCTCAATCCTCCCCTGCCATCTCATGAGGGGGGGGGGGGGGGGGGGGGGGGGGGGGGGG
>JAHDGN010000413.1:0-2284 GCA_020627645.1 Akkermansiaceae bacterium | reverse complement strand
GAGACAAGGAACCCTCATCCCCCCCTCATCCGTAGTGCCCTTCCCCCCCTTCAACGGTGCATTGCTACCACCATTAGCCCGATTTGAACCATTGTCGGAAGTAAAAATCACCAAGGTTTTTTCCCCTAAACCCAACCCATCCAATAATTCTAAAATTCGCCCCGTCGACGAATCCACTTCTTCAACCCAATCTCCATACTTTCCATTCTGAGACTTCCCCTCAAAATTCAAACCTGGCCTCAATGGCAAATGGACCGCCACATGCGCAAGATACAAAAAAAACGGCTTTTCCTGATTTTCCCTGATAAACCTCAATGCCTCTTTAGTCAAATTTTCAGTCAATGGAACCTGATCAACCGGTGCCTCGATCACGGTCTCATTCCGCAACAGAGGCAGAGGAACATCCTTTCGACTCATATCATTGGAATAGGGAATCCCATAAAAAAAATCAAACCCCTGTCTCGTTGGCAAAAACTCCTTCTGATCTCCCAAATGCCATTTGCCGAAACACCCCGTCACATACCCCGCCTCCTTCAATTGCTCGGCAATCGTCATCTCGCTGGGAGCAAGCCCCTTCCGAGCTTTGGGAAACAACACCCACTTGCCATTCTCATCAACATGCAAATCCAAACTCTGCGGATAACACCCGGTCATCAATGCTGCCCGAGATGGAGTACAGACCCCACTCGCCGAATAAAAATCCGTAAACATGATTCCCTCTTTTGCCATTCGATCCAAATGAGGCGTCCGATTCACTTTTGATCCATAACATCCCAAATCCCCATAACCCAGATCATCCATATAAATCACCACGATATTTGGGGAACGATCTACCCCAAAAGCCATCCCCGCCAAAACAAACCAAATCGTCAACAGCCCTTTCATCACGGACCTTTTAAACAAAACACAAATAAGAGATCAACCCTCCTTCAATTTCACTAGCTCTGCACGCAACTTATTAACGATATCAGCTCGTTCACTTGAGCGATCTTTTTCTTCTTTGGGATCAGCCTCTAGATCAAACAAACCTCCGTTTTCAACCCACTTCCACTTCCCTTTTCGAATCGCAAATTTGCCTCGATAATCGTGATGCACCACAGCTCTCTCCTTCTTCATTTTTTTCCCATCCCCCTTTAAGACCGACAAAAAACTCACACTATCCTCCGCCATCCCCTTCGGGATTTCATAGTCCACCAACTCGGCAAATGTCGCCATCCAATCATTCAAACAAACCAGATCATCACACCTTGTTCCTTTTTCAGTCACCCCCGGCCACCTAACAATCATCGGAACCCGATGCCCTCCCTCGTGAATCTGAGCCTTCCCTCCCTTAAAATGATTCCTCAGATTCACCCCGCGCTTTTCTAATTGATCAAAACCCGCTGCCCAAGCCGTTCCATTGTCAGCGGTGAAAACCAAGATTGTTTCATTTTCAACCCCCGACCGCTTCAGAGCCTTCATCACCTCACCCACGACCCAATCTGTCTCCATCAAAAAATCCCCATACGTTCCAACCCCACTCTTTCCCTGAAAAGCCGCGCTTGGGGAAATTGGGGTATGAGGAGAGGTCAAAGACAGATATAAAAAGAAAGGGGTTTCCTGCTGACTCTGTGCCTCAATCCACTCACTAGCCTTTCCTGCCAACCCCGGCAATATTCCCTCCAATTTCCACCCTTCCAACATTGCTCCTGGCGAACCAAACATCGATTCAGGCTTCATGACCGTGGGCTTGCCTATCAACCGATCATTCTCAATCCAAACATAAGGGGGAAAATTCGGAACATCCACCCCCCAATAATAATCAAAACCATGATCATTTGGACCCCCTGTAATTCTCTGGCCAAAATCAATTCGCTCTTCAACAATCTTCCGTCTCCGCTCGGCATCCCCCCGACTCCTCTTGTAGTCTCCCGAACTCAAACCGTCATTAACCAGCTTTCCATCTTTATCTCGCCAATCCATTCCCAAATGCCATTTCCCCACCATCCCCGTACGATAACCAACCTCACGAAACATCTCAGCCATCGTCACCCGATCACTCTCAATCAATGGTCGTCCATACTCCCAGATCACCTCACTCTTCAAACGTGTCCTCCAACAATATCTCCCAGTTAGTAACCCATAACGAGTCGGGGTGCATACCGCGGATCCAGAATGAGCATCCCCAAAATTCATTCCCTGGCTCAACAAAACATCTAAGTGCCTTGTCTTCAGCGGCCCCATTTTTTCAGGATCTTCAGCAGAATCTGTGGGTAGGTTTGGGCTCGGGGAGGTCTCCTAGTTG
>JAHDGN010000412.1:1300-3093 GCA_020627645.1 Akkermansiaceae bacterium | reverse complement strand
ATGTGCGAAGGCAGTTTATGTTAGGCCGTTTAAAGGCGATCTCGAACGTAAGTGTTGTTGAGCCATACGGAGCGTTTTACTTCTTTGTGAACTGTTCTGAGATGGGGCTTAAGTCGGGCAACCTTTGTGACAAGCTATTGACACGTTACCGCGTTGCAGCGGTTCCAGGAATGGCGTTTGGTCATGATATGGGAGTTCGTTTAAGTTATTGCACGACCTTGGATGTTCTCAATGAGGGGGTTTCTCGATTTGAGGAATTTTGCCATTCTCATTGATTCGGAAGGTATCGCTCTCCCTTTCTTGTGTAGCTGAAGAATTGGGTCGAATCGGAATTCGCTTCGACTTATTTCCCGCGGGCCTGGCTTGGGGTGGTGATATGGTTTTGGGGATCTTTTTTACTAATTGATCGATTTGAAGCTGGCTTGTTTAGTTCCCTCTTAGGACGAGAAATTGGAAATGACTAGCCCAGCGGGTTTACCCTTCGGTGGAGGCGGTGCTTGGATTTGGGGAGGGGAAAGAGGTTGATCGTAGACTACTTTTTTGGCTGGTTCTGCGCTGCTGGTGCTCTTCAGCTCTTTAATAAGTTTGTCAACCTCGTCTGCGAATTCTCCTGCCGTGGCGAACCGGGCCGTTGGGTCCTTTTCGGTCGCTTTAGAGATGATCGAGTCGATACGAGAATGGTTTTCGGTGGTTAGGCTGGTGCGTCCAAGATGTGGTTGTTGTCCAGAGATTAGTTGATAAAGAACAGCTCCGGCTGAAAAAATATCTACTCGGTGATCGAAGGGTTGGTTGTTGTAAAATTCTGGCGCAGAATAGCCTTCAGTTCCAGAGACGTTCCCAGATGCAATTTTGTCTTCTGAGAAATATGCCAGGCCGAAGTCGGCGATTTTGGGCTGGCCCCACTTATCGATAAGAATATTCGACGGTTTGATATCCCGGTGGATTACTCCTTCCTGGTGACAGTGAGCTAAACCTCGACAAACCTTGGAAATGATATCTAGAGCATCGTCGGGTTTGAACGTTGTATTATAGAGTCGGCCGAAGAGTGAGTCTGGCACAAATTCCATAACCATATACAATAATTTATGGGATTCTCCGAAGTCATGAATTGAGACAAGATTGGGGTGGTTCAGGATCGCCATGGCTCGCGCCTCGGCTTCAAACCAGGATCTAAAGTAGGGCGAAGTGCTATATTTTTCGTGGAGAATCTTGATTGCCACGCAGCGGTTGAGTGAGAGTTGTCTCCCTTTAAAGACTTTGGCCATTCCCCCTTGGTCGATAAATTCGTCGATCTGATAGCCTTCTAAAAGCTGTAATGGCCCCTGAGATGTTCGAACTAGGGTGTCGGGAGGTGAAAAGTTTTCAAAAGGCATGACGATCTCAAGCAGGGGTGAGAGGAAATCTTAACCGAGATTCACTGGGCTTGTTCCACAGTGTCTCTGTGACAAGCCCTGAGGACATGGTCAGTCTTTCCGCCGAGAAGTTGTCGCGTGTCGGGCCTTATTGTGTCGCTGGCAGCAGAAGTCTAGGAAAAATTCAGAATTTAATATTTAGATCGGTAAATCATTCGTATGTTTTGAGGTTCTTCAGGTTAGGTGTTTTTAGGGTTGGATTCCCCAAAAAAATTTATAACGAGTTCTATTTCTTCGATATGGAACAAAAATATCAATTCGTTGGGTAAGGATCTCTTTTTTGAAAAAATAGAGAAATCGATGCCATTGACAGAATTCTGCTGAGACCCTCGCTGTTGGTGGCGTTGTCGAACGGGATCAATCGATCATAGTGTTTGTTTT
>JAHDGN010000412.1:0-1290 GCA_020627645.1 Akkermansiaceae bacterium | reverse complement strand
TATCTCTTTACATCGTGTCATTGTTACACTACTTAATCCCCATGAGTCAGACAGAGTCCTGTGTTCGAACAAGGGGGGAGCTTGTTGGTTGGTTGGAGCGAGGCAATAAGGCGGAATACCTTTTCTTTTGGGGACATACTCCGAAGTCTCAAGAAGACATCGATAAGAGTTGTTTTAGTCAATGGTTTCCTTCGTCATTTCGAGTTGCAGATCATTTGTATCCAACTGCGGAGCACTTTATGATGGCGGAGAAGGCTCGATTATTTGGAGATGGGGAAATTGAGAAAAAAATACTCAATAGTATCGATCCACATCAGGCAAAGAAACTTGTTCGGCTTGTCAAAAACTACGAAGACAAGATCTGGTTGAAGCATCGCTTCGAGATTGTTTTGAGAGGTAATTTTGCGAAGTTTTATCAGAATCCTTCGCTACAAAAATTTCTTTTGGGCACAAACTCGCGAGTCCTTGTAGAGGCATCACCAGAAGATCGGATTTGGGGAATAGGTCTAGGGCCTGATAATCCAGCGATCAAGAATCCTTCTCATTGGAGAGGAGAGAACCTTCTTGGTTTCGCACTTATGGAAGTGCGTCGTCAGTTGCTGCAACACTAATCTTTTATTTCAATGAGCTACACTTATGAATATGCCAGGGCCGCTCTAACGACGGATTGTGTTGTCTTTGGTTTAGACGATGAAGACCTGAAAATTCTTCTGATTCAAAGAGATATTGAGCCCTTTGAAGGGCAGTGGGCACTTCCGGGGGGATTTGTGCGAGTTGGCGAGTCTCTCGATGAATGTGCTCGTCGGGAGCTTGAGGAAGAAACCGGGCTAAGGGAGGTCTATCTTGAGCAGCTCTACAGTTTTGGAGAGCCTGATCGAGACCCAAGAGAGCATGTCATTACGGTAAGCTATTATGCTCTGGTGAACTTGGTCGATCATCCACCGAAGGCTGCTACGGATGCTCGTAATGCCGGTTGGTTTGCCTTTGATGATCTTCCAAAGCTTGCTTTTGATCACAATCAGATTCTGCACGCCGCACGCGAGAGATTGAGAGGGAAGGTCCGTTACCAACCGATCGGTTTTGAACTACTTCCTCAAAAATTTACTCTTACGCAACTTCAACGTCTTTACGAAAAAATACTCGAGCAACCTCTCGATAAAAGGAACTTCCGCAAGAAGGTTCAGAAGCTCGATATTCTGAGAGAAACAAATGAAATCGAGCAGGATGTCGCTCATCGAGCTGCTCGCCTCTATCGCTTTGATCATCGGAGATACCAACAACTCATTAGGC
>JAHDGN010000411.1 GCA_020627645.1 Akkermansiaceae bacterium | reverse complement strand
AGGACGAGTTCATGCAGAAGGGATCAAGCAATGGAGCGCCCAAATGGTCGTTTTTGACGCCCAACTTCTCATTCGCCACATCCTCGAAAAAGACACCAACGTCATCGAAGAACTTCTCACCACTGATGAATACTTCGTCGCCCATCCAGGCGACAACGAGTACGCCAAAGAATACTACGAGAAAAAGATTAAAGAAGTCCTCGCACCCGACTACATGGCCAAAGTTGAGGCGAAATGGCTAGCACACAAAGAAAGAAGACTGACCAAGGAAGACGGAACACGAGAAACCCGTCCCAAACTCGTCAAGGAAGCCGAAGACGAAGTCAAAAATCACGTCAACCACAACAAAAGATTGGTAGCAAGCTACCGAGACGCGATTGAAAAAGGTTTCACCCCTCATCCCAGATACCCCTATTCCCATGTATCCAGAGGAATCTACGATCTTCTCTACATCAACTCCTACAACTTCCCCGCAAATCGCGAATCCACCCCCCAGCAATGGAATTGGCCCCTCAAGCAACCTTTCAAAATGCCCAAAAACCAACGCGCAGGCATTCTGACCCACCCTGCCTGGCTGGCCGCCTGGTCCCTCAACGAAGGGAACGATCCCATTCATCGCGGCATCTGGGTTCGAGAAAAACTCTTGGCTGGACCACTTCAGGACCTTCCCCCCGACGTCGACGCCAAGGTTCCCATTGATCCTCACAAAACATTGAGAGAACGAATGGAACCACTCCGGGCCGAAAAATGCTGGCGATGCCACAAAAAGATCAACCCTCTTGGCGAAACTTTTGAAATGTTTGACGACTGGGGAAGATACCGAGAAAAAGAATATTTTGACGAGAAAGGACTTCTCTACGTCCACCGAAATCATCAGTTCGATCAAAAACTAAAACAAAAAAAACTCACCAGCCGCCCCGTGAACGCTTCCGGAAAAATTACCGGCACTGGCGAGCCCAACGTCGATGGAGAAGTCAAAAATGCTATCGAAATGCTCCACCGCCTTGGCAAATCAAAAAGAGTTCGACAGTCGTTTATCCGCCATCTCTTCAGATACCTGCTGGGACGAAACGAACTTCTCAGCGATTCAAAAACACTCATCGAAGCAGAAAAGGCCTACCTCAAAAACAACGGAAGCTTCAACGCCCTGGTGGTCTCCATCCTAAGCTCTGATTCATTCCTCTATCGTCGATAACCTGAACAACCAAACACCATATGATTGAACGTCGCCAATTTATCAAAAATCTCTCGCTCGGAAGTGCCTCCCTAAGCATCTCTCCGCTGATCCAATCACTGCACGCCAGAGCTACCTTAAAGGGAAACCCGAATCTCAAACGAGTCGTCTTTGTCGTCAAATCTTCTGGAATTGACCGCTTCAACCTTGTCCCCGACGGAATCGAAAACCATTTCGCCAACCTCCAGAACAACACCCCTTTAGGCGGCAGAGAACGACGCCTCGGCGCTCTCGTAAATAAATCCTTAACCGGGCTCAAGCTTCCCGGAAAATTAGCCGCCCTAAAAGAATTCCAAGATCAACTCACGATCATCCAATCCCTCTCTGGCGAAGGATTCAGCGGCGACCACACCTCAGGATATGGGGCTCTTTCCTGCCACAATTCCGAGCGTGTTTCTATCGCACCAACCATCGATTGCATCCTAGGGCAACACCTATCCAAAGGACCATACCCCATGTATGGCATGGCAACTCACGGACGACTTCTTGAAGGAAGTGGAAAACCCTCCGAAAGCTACTGCTACCCCAACATCTCCGCCTATCAAGCTGGCAACCCCGTTCCTTTCCAATCCTCCCCACGCAAAGCGTTCACCGAACTCTTCGGAGCAGCCGTCTCCACTCCAAAACAACTCCAAAATGACCTAGCCCTCAACGGAAACCTAATGTCATTTCTCTCCAAAGATGCCCAAAGGGTCAAAAAGGATCTGTCGGGCGACGAAAAAGAACGCTTCGAACTCTATCTTCAATCTTTCGAATCACTTCACCAAATCGAGAAAAAGAAATACGCCCTCATTCCTCGAATCAAAAAATACGCACCGAAACCAGATAAGCGCTACGATTCCTTAAACGTCAAAAGCCGTATCGAATCATATTTCGATATTGCCACCTCCGCCCTCGTCACCGGCCTCACCAATGTCATGACAATTCGCCCCGATACCCTCGGAGCCAAATACTCAGAGATCGGAATCAATGACTCCGTCCACGCCCTCGGACACCTGCTTGAAGAAAAATCCACCAATGGAATGAACGGATATAAAGCCCGTGAAGCCATCGAGAAACTCCACCTCGATAACGTCGCTCGAATGGCCAAAAAACTCCAAAGCATGCCTGAAGGTGATGGCAACATGCTCGACAACACCCTCATCGTCTACATGTCATGCGCCGGAGGTTCTCACCACGCTGGACAATCTGATTGGCCCTTCATCCTTATGGGAGGAATGGACAAAAAACTCAACATGGGGCGCTATATCGAATACCCTAAATATCGCGAAAAAGGTCACCGAACTATCGCAAACCTCTACCTCACCCTCATGCAAGCTGCAGGGATGCCCACCACCGACTCCTTCGGACAACTCGACTCCAACCTCAAGGACCTCGACCTCAACGGCCCCCTAACAGAACTTCTCACCTAAGATCGCTTCACCTTCAAACCTTGTTCATAAGCCAGGGGCGTCTCGAACACATCGAGACGCCTCTTTGATTATCATTTCATCGACCACGTCGCTTCAAACTCGCGATCACAGGCTTCAACGTTAACCCCTGCACCGCGATCGAGAAGATCACCACCAAATAAGTCGCCATCAAAATCGCCTGCCTCCCTCCCTCACTCAGCGTCCCATCCTTCGGCAAAGCCAGGGCCAACGCCACCGAAATCCCTCCCCGTAACCCACCCCAAGTCAAAATCCTCACCACCCCTGGTGAAAACGTCTGAGCTTTCTTCAAAACCACTACAGGTAAGCTCACTGCCACCATCCTTGAAGCCAATACCACCGCAATCATAATCACGCCTGCCATCAAGGCCTGGCCACTCCAATCCAAAACAAAAATCTCCAACCCTATCATCAAGAACAACAAAGCAT
>JAHDGN010000410.1 GCA_020627645.1 Akkermansiaceae bacterium | reverse complement strand
CCTTCACCAAAAACTGAATAAACTCCTCCGCCAAATCCATATCCCCTTCCAAATCACAAAAGGCCATCTCAGGCTCAATCATCCAAAACTCAGCCGCGTGTCTTGAGGTATTAGAATTCTCCGCCCGAAACGTCGGGCCAAAGGTGTAAATGTTCGACAAGGCACAAGCAAAGGTCTCCCCCTCCAACTGCCCACTCACCGTCAAGTAAGCCTGCTTCCCAAAAAAGTCTTCCTCCGCTTTCCCCGCTCCATTGGTCGTCACCTGAAACATCTCACCCGCCCCCTCACAATCGCTCGCCGTGATAATCGGTGTATGCACATACGTGAAATCTCTCTCATTAAAAAATCGATGCACGGCGTAGGCCAAACGACTCCGCATCCGAAACACCGCCCCATACAAATTCGTCCGAGGACGCAAATGGGCAATCGATCTCAAAAACTCCGCCGAATGCCCCTTCTTCTGTAACGGAAAATCATCCGGAGCATCGCCCAACAACTGAACCTTCTTCGCTCTCACTTCCCAACTTTGACCCTGCCCCGGACTCTCCACCAATTCACCCAAAACCGACACCGACGCCCCCGTCCCCATCTTAGGAAGATCCTCTGAACCAGGAACTCCAGCATCTACAATCACCTGAATCCCCTTCAAACAAGATCCATCATTCAACTCCATAAACGAAAACTCCTTCGAATCCCGTCTCGTCCTAACCCAACCAGACAATTCCACCTCCTCAATCGCCAGCTCGCTCCCCAACAATTTCTTAACAGACGTTCTCATGACCCCTTCTAAAACTTACCCAAACCAAAAAATCGACTGAAATCTTAAGCAATTCATCGGATCCGAAGTCCACTTTATTAAGATGACTTAATAATACACAAAACCTAAGCCCACATCAAAAACCTCAAAAAACCTTGCAATCCCACATTATTCCCCTAAAAACCGCGCCCCATGGCCCGCAAAGCTTGCAAGTCCAAAACCAGATCGTCCGTCGCCAAACGCTTTAAAGTGACTGGCACCGGTAAGATTTTGCGTCGCAAGCAAGGCAAGCGTCACATCCTTCAGAAGAAAAACCGGAAACGGAAAAGAAATCTTGGGAAAGCGACGCTCGTCTCCGACGCAGACATCACCAACGTGAAGAGAAACCTCCTCATGAAGTGACCCTTACCGTGCTGACGCACGAGTGACTCATCTGCCAATCAGATGAACCTCCGCATCGCCTGTCTTCCACGAAGAACCAACGAGCGAGTGAGACGATCGGAGAGAAATTAGAAACAACGACCCGCTCACCCAAAAAAAGAAAATGCCAAGAGCAACCAACAGCCCAGCTAGCAGGAAACGCAGAAAACGCGTTCTCCTCCGCGCGAAAGGCTTCCGCGGCTTCCGTTCTAAGCTATACCGCTACGCGAAGGACGCCGTCTACAAAGCCCGTCAATACGAATACCGCGACCGCAAGAAGCGTAAAGGACAATTCCGTCGTCTCTGGATCCAGCGAATCTCCGCTGCAGTCCGCAATGAAGGAATGACGTATTCACGCTTCATCGAAGGCCTCAAAGCCGCAAAAATCGACCTCGACCGAAAAGTCCTTGCTGACCTCGCTGTCGTCGATCCAGCCGCTTTCACTGCCATTGTCGAAGAAGCCAAGAGCGCCCTCGAGAAGAAGACGTCAGCAGCTGCGTAATCATTCGCCAAGCTTCTTAAAACTTTCAAACAACATGGCCGCTCCTCACCGAGCGGCCATTTTTTATTCTCTCCCCGTGGGGCCCTACTTGGAGACAACCATACAAATAGATAACCAAACAACTTTCACTCACATGCAAACTGCCCCTTGCATCTTCCCTCCAGACCCCCTCTAATCCCCCACACATGACCGAGCAGGCCCAAAAAATCAAAACCGAAGCCATCTCCGCCATCGAAGCAGCTTGCGACGAAAATGCTCTCGAAGAAGCCCGCGTCAAATTTCTCGGCAAAAAAAGCCCCCTGAACGCTCTGGCGGCTGGAATGAAAGACCTTTCCCCCGAAGAAAAACCAAAACTCGGTGCCGCCCTCAATGAAGCGCGCCAATCCATCACCACCGCGCTCGAAGCCCGAAAACAAAGCCTACAAGACGCAGCCGACTCCGCCTCGGTCGAAAATCTCGACATCACCATGCCTGCTCGAGAACTCCCCCAGGGCTCACTCCACCCCCTCACCATCGTCAAAGATCGCGCCATCCAAATCCTCAGACGACTCGGATTTGCCCTCGCCGAAGGACCGGAAATCGAAACCGAATTCCACTGCTTCGATGCCCTCAATACTCCAGCAGACCACCCCGCACGCAACGACTCCGATACCTTTTACTTCGACTCCGGAAAACTCCTCCGCACCCACACCTCCAGCGTGCAAATTCGCACCATGGAAAAACAGGACCCACCCATCAAAATCATCGCCCCCGGCTCCGCCTATCGTCGCGATGAAATCGATGCCACCCACCTCTCCGTCTTCAACCAACTTGAAGGACTCTACGTCAACAAAGACGTCCGCCTCTCTGATCTCAAAGGAACCCTCGAATACTTCTATCGAGCCATGTTCGGCGACAAAACCGAAGTCCGATTTCGCCCCCACTTCTTCCCCTTCACCGAACCTAGCTTCGAAATCGACGTCAAACTGCAAGTCAAAGGTGAAGAACCAAAATGGATCGAAGTCGCCGGCTGCGGCATGGTGGACCCTGCCGTCTTTGGATCCATCAATGAATCACGCGGAGACAATGCCTTTGACCCAGCAACGACCACTGGCTACGCCTTCGGCATGGGCCTAGACCGCCTCGCCATGATCCAATACGGAATCAAAGACATTCGCCTCCTCATCGAAAACGACACCCGCTTCCTCTCTCAATTCTCTTAAAAAACAGCCTATCCTAGTGCTTCATTTGACTACAACTGAGGGACGGATTCGTGAGACGTTTTTCTAAAGGGCAAGGCTGAGCTCTTTGTGCGAATTGGAATTCTCAAAAAGGGCATTAACGCAGCCATTTTGGAAAACGACAGAAGACATTCCTCAGGTGAAGCCAAATGAAGCACTAGGAGCCTTTTCGCACCAACTTCGGAAGCTCCAAAGGAGCCAACCCCCCT
>JAHDGN010000409.1 GCA_020627645.1 Akkermansiaceae bacterium | reverse complement strand
CGTGGAGTTTTTGGAGTTACATGCTCGTCCTGAGTATGAGGGGGGAGGTGAGTTGCCGACGTATTTGGGTTTTGAGTTTGAGAGGTATGCGAAGGAATTAGAAGGAGTGGAGAACTTGGTGGGGATTTCGGTTTGGTGTCAGACGGGGGGCTGGCATCGGTTTCGAAGGTTTACTTTTTTTGGGGAAGGTTCTCCATGGGTTGAGTTGAATGCGAGGGCGGCGATTGGGGTGTTTGAAAAGGGGATGTCGGGAGGTAAAGTTTTAGAGGCGGAGGGTTTGCCGGTTGAGTTTTTCCGAAAATTGAATTCGGTGATTTTGTGTGGGTGGTATTTTTCGGAGTTTGCGAGTGAGCCTTTCTATTTTAGGCGGGTGAGGATTCCGCCGATCTTGCATATCTATTGGGATACGATTTTTTTGATCGAGCCGGTGCGGAAGTTGATGCGTTTTTTTGTGAAGGATCATGATGGGGCGATTAAGAAGGGCGATGAGGTGATGCGGTTGATGGATGAGTTGATTATGGAGGGGAGAGGGATTGCGGTTTCTGATGAGGATCTTGAGTTTTTAAGGGATACGTTGGAGGTGGTGATGATGGCGCGTCGTTATTATTTTTCCAACTATTCGCCTGAGATCGTTCGTGAGGTGGAGCTGGTGAAGAAGAGGTACAAACAAAAGTGGCCGAAGTCGGGGCCGAAAACGAGGTTTCGGGTGAAGACAGATTTTGCGCCGGTAAGGTGGAAGAGGAGGACGCTCAAATGGGGGAGTTTGGTGATGTTGCGTAGGCGTCGTGCCTATCGCTTTGTGGATTATGCCTTCGTGCTGACTTTATTAGGGGTGCTGTATCGATGGTTTCGCAAATCAGCAAAGAAGGGAATGCCTGAGGTGGTTCAGGAATCGGCGATGGGAGTTGATGCAGTTTTTAAATGAGGCAACTGTTCATTTTGCTGATTTTTCAAGGGTGAAAATGGTATCAATTTGCGATAAATTTCGGATTGAAGAGGATGGTTGGATTGAAGTATGTTGCCTCGTTTATGAGGCGATTTTTTCTTTCTTTCTTTTGTAGCTGGGGGCTGTCGTTGGGTTGTGGATTGGCACAAGATGCGGCTGAATCCTTGCCCGAGGAGGTCCCGGAAATTTTAGAGATTCCTGAGGTGCCCGAGGAGATTGAGGAATTGTTGAAACCTGAAGAGGTTGATCAGGATGACGATGTGAAAGACCCTTTGGAGGATGAGCTGAAGAAATTAGAGAAAAAGACAAAGAGGCAGGCTGAGGAAATCGAAAGGTTGAAGGCTTTACTGAAGGGGAGTGGGAAAAAGGGGGATGGGAAAAAGGGGGATGGGGACAAGAAGGACAAGAAGGATAAGAAGGACAAGAAGGACAAGAAGGACAAGAAGGATAAGAAGGATAAGAAGGATAAGAAGGATAAGAAGGATAAGAAGGATAAGGTTGTGGGTGTCGAAGGGGAATCAATTGAGAATCTTGAGGACTCGAAACCAAAGAAGAAGAAAAAGAAGGAATTCAATGAGGGAGATTGGTGTCGTGGTTTGAAGGGTCTTGGGGAAATCTACAAGAATCGGGAGAATCCTTGGGTTCAGGAGGTCAACTTGTTTGGAAGGTTTCATTATCAGGTGGGCTGGTCTGAGCTGATTTTCAATAACCCTGGCCTCAATTCTGATTTTTCTACGGATGCGTCTGAAATTCGTAGTTTTCGATTGGGAGGTGAGGTGAAGTTTTTGAATCGATTTTTGTTTCACGTAAGGGCGAACCTTGATGATGGTGGGATTGATGAGCATCGCATTGGGTTTGCGGGATGGGACCGGTTGTATTTGGAATATCAGGCGGGGGATTGGGAGAGAATGGGGCTTAAGGATCTCCGATTTGGTTATGGGCGTTATCGGGTGGGTTTTGGAACTGAGGAGGAGACATCAGCGAGAAGATTACCAACGGTCGAGAGGTCGGTATTGAATGAAACCTTTGGAAGTTCTCGTGCGACCGGTGCTCGGTTAGAATTTGAGACTCGTGGGGTGGAGTGGATGTTGGGTTTGTATACCTCTGAAGATGATCGAGATAGCTTGGGATCTTGGGGGGGAGGGACGACTTATCATGTGAGGGCTCAGTTTGAGGCTTTGAAGGGAGAGTTTTCTTTGCAGGCGATTTATCAGGATGTGGATGATCGAGATCGGAATGATTCGGTGTTTGTGATGGATTGGGGGTTGGCGGCAAACTACTATGGTGATTTCAAGGGTTGGAATTTGTATGCTGGAGTGATGTTGGGTCAGTTGAGAGAGGTGCGAGGAAATGGGAGTCCAGTTTTCCAGGATGATCCGATGGTTTATGGATTTGTGGTCATGCCGTCGAAATTTTTTATTAAGAAACGGTTGGAAGGGGTCATTCGATATCAATGGGCGCGTTCATCGGAGTTTAGTTTGGATTACCGTGAGAGGTATGGGCCGTTTGCTTTGGGTGGGTTTGCGGTCCCTCGTGGGGAGAGTCATCAGAGTTTGTATGTGGGTTTGAACTATCATTTTTGTGGTCATCGGGCGAAATTGATGACGGGGGTTGAGTATGAGAGAATGAATACAAACTTTGGGGTGATTCCTTCCACAACGCTTTGGGGAGGACTGAGGATTTCGTTTTAGGATTTTCTCCAGTATGTGGAGTGGTGGGAGATATTAGGGAATTTTTGCGCCTCTTTTGAGGTGTTGTTCGATGCCTACAGAGCGCTGATGCGGCCTCATTGTTTTCTGATTTAATCTCTGAGGTTGAGGTGGGACAGGTAGCTTTATCATCAACTTTTAAAAACCGGTAGTAAAAGAGGGTGAATTTTTCGTTGGTGGACGATTTCGATCCAATGGCGTTATAATCCATGTTCTTACATGGAGAGAAGTATGCACACACACATTCTTAAAAAGTACGACGAAGATATTGGGGAGATCAGAGATCGCGTGGTGGAAATGGGGACGAAAGGAGCAACGGCGTTGGAACATTTGATGCGTGGCTTATTGGGAAACGAACTCGATCTTTTTGAATCGGTTTTTCGGTTGGGAGAAGGGGTGAAGCAATGTGAAAAACGGATTGATGAAGTGGGGTTGGATCTCTTGTTAAAGTATCGTCCGG
>JAHDGN010000017.1 GCA_020627645.1 Akkermansiaceae bacterium | reverse complement strand
TTAGCTCTATTTCTGGGAGTGATCATTCGTTGGACTATTTTTGCTCCGACAGCGATTTTTTTAGTTTATTTATTTTCGCCTCTCGTTCGATTTTGGATGCGTCGATCATTTCATCGTTAAGTTTGTGGAAATTTCAGTGAAATTTTAAAAATAAATTGACTGAAATATTAAAAAATATTAAGCCTATGGCACGAACCTGGCCTGGCTGATGAGATTTGAGCGCGTTGTTTTACTCTTTATCCTAAGTTTTCTGGTCGTTTCGTCTTCTTTTGGGCGTTCTCATCAGGTTAAAAAGTCTGAGACATTCTATTCAATTTCTAAAAAATATGGGGTCACGGTCAAGGCGCTCATGAAATTGAATGGGATCACTGATCCCAGAAAATTGTATGCGGGAAAGAAATTGCGAATTCCATCGCCTCGTGAGATCGGGAGGGCGAAGAGTCCTAAAGTTTCGTTAAAGGCTTCAAGACCGGTGATCCCAAGAAGTTCTAGGGGAAAGAAGTCATTGAGTGTGATTGTCGATGCGGGTCATGGGGGGCGTGATCAGGGAGCTGTTTGGGCTGGGGTTCGTGAGGCGAGACTCAATCTTCAGGTCGCGAGGCTTGTTGAATCGAGTTTGAGGAGTCGGGGTTATCGGGTGATTATGACCCGGCGGAGTGATCGCTTTGTCAGTCTGGGTAGGCGGGCTCAAATCGCGAATCGTTATGGGAACGCTGTTTTCGTCAGTATTCACTTTAACGCGACGCGGAATACCCGAGTGAGGGGAGCTGAGACATTTTATGCGGGGCGAAAGGGACGGGTTCTTGCGAGTGGGATTCAACGTGAGATGACCAAGAATCTGAAGGTTCGAAATCGAGGAGTGAAATATCGGCGCTTTTCAGTTTTACGTCACACGAACTGTCCTGCAGTACTGGTTGAGTGTGGATTTATCAGTAATCCTTATGAGAGGAAAAGGTGCTCTTCACGGAGCTACCAGGTTTTGTCTGCACGATCGATTGTTAAGGGAATTGAGCGATACGATCGCATTTACTAGGGGCGTTGATTTTGTTGCTCTTGAGGACGTGGGCTTGGGGATTGAGGTTACTTGATGAGAATTCGAGGAGGAATGGGAGTCGAGTTCTTAGTGGGATCAGGTATCAGGCAATCACGCATAGGCGTTTACTCAGGATGTTTTTTCGCGTTGTCGAGGGTTGAAAGAGTTCTCTGGCTTGTTAACTTAGTTGAATGGGAAGCAGAAGAAGTAGGCGACGTCGAGGAGTGAGCCGGAAGAAGGGTGGTGGGAAGTGGCTCTTTTGGGGATTGGGAGGGCTAGTCGCTATTTTGTTGCTTGGCGCAGTTGTGGGCTATGGGGCTATTCGAAGTTATTTAAAGAGTGATGATTTTCGTGTGATGTTGGGGGAGAGAGCTGGGACGTTATTGAAGGGTGATGCGGAATTTGAGAAATTTGAATGGGATGGGTGGAACGTTTCTACTGAGAGGTTCTCGTTTTCTGGTAAAGATTCGGTTGAGCAGTTACGCGCCCATGGTATTGATGCTGATGTTGATATCGGGGCGATTTGGAGGAGAGCATACCGGATCGAAGATATTCGTTTAAGGGAAGTCGAATTGATTGTGGATTTGCGAGATCGCCCGAGAGGTAAAGGTGATGAAGATATAGCTGGTCACAGTGAAGATGCCTTAGGCGAGCCGATTGATGGTCAAGGGTCCGGTTTTCTTAGTGGATTTCTCCCCAATTCTTTGGAGGTGGACGGGATCAATATTTCAGCGGTTGGAGGGAGGGTCCTGACTGATGATGGAATGTGGGTTTTGAAGGATTCATCCGTAAACGTAGAGCAAGGTAGTGGCGAAAATGTCTACGATTTGCGTTTATTTGGTGGAGAAATTGCTCCGCCGCCGGCCTTGAAAGCGATTCATCGACTAGCGGTAAAAGAAGTGAAGGGGAGATACGCTGATGATCAGTTCCATCTGCTATCATCTCAGTTTGATGTATTAGACGATGGGAAACTCAGTATGGACGGAGGCTTCGATTTGGTGACAAAATCTTGGACCGTTCATGGTGAGGTTCGTGATGCACGAATTGAGGAATTGGTTGCTGAGGATTGGAAGAAGAGGTTGACGGGGCCTTTGGAAGTTGATTTTGAAGTGAATGGTCGGCCAGATTTTGAAACTCGTTTGGATGGTGAGCTCGTTTTGAACGAAGGTGTTCTCACGGCTCTTCCTGTCTTGGATAAGATTGCTGCCTACACTGGGAACCCGAGGTTTCATCAGCTCGCTTTGTCTGAGTCTCGGATGAATTTCCGAAAAATTGGGGATGCTCTTGAATTGAAGGATATTCTTTTTGCTAGTGAAGGCCTTCTGCGAATTGAGGGGGGGGAAAAGTTTATGGTGGGAGTGACTCCCGGGACGCTCGTTCAGATTCCTGGAGCGGAGACGAAAGTTTTTAAGAGGGGAAAATTGGGGCTGATGTGGGCTCCGGTGCGGGTGAGTGGGACCTTGAGTGATTTCAAGGAAGACCTTAGTAGAAGGCTCCTAGATGCTGCGGCTGAAAGAATGATTGAGTTCGTTCCGGAAACTGGCCAATACGTCTACAAGTTGTCTGGCAAGGTTGTCGAAGAGGGGACAAAAGTGCTTTTGGAAGAAGATGGTGTGCTGGGGAAAATCGGAGATCAGACGATTAGGGCAGTCGAAGGTCTTTTGGATGATCCTCCGGTCATTGATCCGAGTGATTTGATCGAGGGGGGGACAGGGCTTCTTAAAAAGGGGGCAAATGGGGTCTTTGATCTTTTGCCCGGCGGAAATTAGAAGATGCGCTATGTTGACTGGTCATGATCATCCACCGGTTCGAGTCAGAGCAGAAATTACCTATTTCTAAAGAGGAGGCTTGGGGCTTTTTTTCGAGTCCGAGGAATCTTGAAGAAATGACCCCAGATTGGATGGGGTTTCGGATCGTTTCTTTGCCGTCTGATCAAATTTTTGAAGGAGAAATCATTGAGTATGAAGTGAGGTTATTTCCTGGATTTTGGAAAAGATGGATTTCGGAAATTAGGGGACTTAGGGAGGGGGTTTCTTTTGTAGATGATCAGATTTCTGGTCCGTTTCGCTATTGGCATCATCTTCACGAGATTAGGGAAGATGGTGGAGGGGTGGTCGTGAAGGATGTGGTTCACTATTCGGTTGGATTTTGGATATTGGGTGAGTTGATTCGCAAGGTGGCTATTGGGGGAATGATTGCTAGGATGTTCGAGCATCGGAGGAAGCTTCTAACTCAAAAATTTATCAAAAGTAGATCGCTTGATCGACTGGAGTGAAGGTTTTAAGATTGATCTTATGCATGGTGACCTAAGGGCTGCTCTTCAATATATTCCTTCTTTCCGAGGAGGAGTTTTTGTCGTCGTTTTGAATGGGGATGTTATCAGTGAGCTGTCTCTAGCTGAGGTTATGTTAGATTTGGCTGCCCTACAGCAAATCGATGTTGGTCTTGTATTGGTTTCTACCGGAATTCATGGCTATCGCTTCACTCATCGTTTGATTGATGTTGGGGTTCGGTGGCAGGAGGCTAGCCGTGATCTTGGTGAGATTCGTGAGGTTTTAGGGCGTGGACAAATGGCGTTTATCCAGCAGACAGGGTTGGCTTTTGATGATCTCGAGTTGGTGGAACTGGCGTTGGAAGTGGGGGCAAAGAAGATGATTGTTTTTGGTGATGAGGAGTTTGGGATGGGTGAAGCTTTGTCTATCTCTGAAGCTCTGGAGCATTCGAGTCATAACGTTGTCAGGGCGGCAGCGCTTTGTGAGAAAGGGGTGCCACGTGTTCATTTTCTCTCCAAGGATCGACAGGGAGTATTGATGGATGAGTTGTTTTCTAATGAGGGAGTTGGAGTGATGGTCTATTCGGATGACTATGTGATTATTCGTGAGGTGACTAAGGATGATATTGCGGAGTTGTTAGCAATGGTTGGTCGTTCGGTTCGGGATGAGAGGTTGGTGCCGAGAAGTTATGAGGGGATTGAAGAGTGTCTGGGGGATTATTTGGTGATGGTTGTGGATGGAAATGTGGTTGGTTGCGTTGCGCTTCATTCGTATTTCGACTCGCAGTGTGGTGAGATTGCTTGTTTGTATGTTAAGCAAAGCCATGGGGGGAGAGGGTATGGACAGCGGTTAGTCATCGCTGCGGAACAGAAAGCGAAAGGGTTGGGTTTATCCCGTGTTTTTGCTCTGAGCAATCGTGCTGTTGAGTTCTTTGAAAATCAGTTGGGGTATGAAAAGGGTGGCCAGCATGATTTGCCAGAAGCACGAAGAGCTCTTTGCGAGAGCAGTGGACGTTGGTCAACTCCGTTGTGGAAGACGTTGTCAGTCACTTAGAACGTCTATTTTTAGCGATTCTACTGTGGCAGCTTCTAAGAGGAAGTAGTCGGGGCTTGAGTTTGATTTTCCGTAATAGAGGTGTTGGATTTCGTTTTCAGAAACTCCAGAAATTCTCAATGATTGTTTTAGGTCAGGAAGGCGATTTCCGTTTTCGTCAATTTGTTCGAGTCGAACTTCAATTTCCATTTCTGGGAAAGTCAGTTTCTCTTCGGCAGTGAGGGCGAATTGTCCGAGCCATTTGTGGACTTTGATATTGGAGAGCCGCTTCACGAGTTTGTCTGCCTTATGCGGATTGAGTAGCGGTGTGACATTCTTAGGTCCTTTGGTCGCTCCCCAAACTTCACTGTAGAAATCGTAGGATAGTTGCAGTTGGGCATCACCCGATTTTCTGAGGCTAATTCCGGTGAATTCTACGGGATTAATGTTCCAGAGCCGTCGATCTTTCCAATGAAATGCTTGAAGAGGCATTTTAGAAATCGTGGCAGCTGATATTTCGACGACATGCTTTGTAGGTTTGTCATTGGAGTCTAGGCGACAGGTGAAGTATCTTGGGGATACAATCTTTCCGAGATGGTATGTTTTGTTGTCGATTTCTACTGAGGCTGGGCGGTCTAGTCCGAAGGCTACCAAATCATTGGCTGAAATCGGAGTGTCGGAATTATTTCGGGTGAGTTTGGATAGGTCTGGGTGCGGGACCCCATCAAGTGCCGATTTGAAGGCCTCGGGGCTAACTTCCAGAGGGGTGCCGTTGTCTGCAAGTCGAATGTAGTAAGTGGGGCTTAATTTGGCTCCGATGGCGTATGAGGTTGTCGAACCATCGATCATTCCTATGCGAATGATTCGATCAGGAGTATCAAGGCCGTAGATGGTGGGGTTTGTTGAGGCATCATCGGTAAACGCTTTGATCGGGTCATTGAAAAGTGCACGAAAGAGAGTGTCGAATTGGACATCGTTTACTGCTCCGTCGTAGTTGATGACAGATTCTTCCGCGCTGGTGTTGTTTTCGTAGATTTGGGCATGCCATCGAAAGATTCGTTCATGGGGATCTTTTTCAGGTTTTAGTTTTACGGTCCGTCCTCTGAAGTCTTCGATTTGAACTTGATTGACGAGCTTTGGGTTCAATGAAGTCAGAGTTCGGTTTCTTAGGCTGGAAACTTGCATTGGCAGTGCTGCGAACCGTGAATTTGGGTCGGTTCGAACTAAGAGAAGGGCTGGTCTTTTCGACCCGTCTTTAGATTGAACGATGACCGGACTTAGGTTTTTTTGTTCGGGAATTGGTTTGTATACGCTTGCGTGAATGGGTGGTGAGATTTGGTTTTCTCCGAGGAAGTATCGGATGGAAATGGTATGAGAGAGATTTTCGGAGGTCGGTTCAGGAAGGGGGATGTCGTTGAGTTCGAGAACCTCTCTTGCTTCGATGCCTGACAGGCCCTCAATGAGTTTTTTTATGGCATCGGGGCTCGTGTCCAGAGTAAATGGTTTCGTGAGTTTCCAGGGAGTGTTGGGTTTATACGATGAACGCTTTAGGGTGATTTCAGACTTGGAGTCCTTGATTGTGATCTCGGCAGCAAACTTGGGATGATTGTAGAAGACTTGGTGAGCTCGGAAGAGTCTCAGGTTTTTTGCGAAAAGATATCGAATGGATTCCACTCGATTCGTTGGGTCATTAATGTCAGGGCAGGCATACAGGTATTTGTTTTGGCCTTTTTCATTGGGCTGCACAATCAGTGTTGGGAATGTTGGTGGGGTTTCATTTGGCGGGGTTTCGTGTTCGGGGTCAAAGGCCCACCATGAAGTGTAGCGGCCAATGGAAAAGTCGCAGAGAGGTTTCCCATCGATAGAGAACATCTTGAGGGAAATGCGGTCGTTTTGAAGACCATACTCCGCGAGAGAATCGCCTTTTTCTGGCGTGATGACATCTTGGATGTGGAGCTTAGATGCAAAGTGTGTGAGGGCGTGGATTCGCCGAGGATCGGCGTAATCTTTCCAGGGGGATTCAAGGGTCCAGCCGGCGCCTTTTTTAATCACGGTTGCTTTTGTTCCGTCGTGGTTCGTGATTTCGATTCGGCCCACAGAATCCGGGTCGAAGTGATAAAGTTTGTCGCCTGCTTCAAGAGGTTTGGCCCCGAAGAGAAAGTTTAGGTTGCCTTGGGTTTGTTGGATAAAGACAAGAGTGCCCAGACAAGCTGTGAGGAGGATGATTAGGAAAGTCGGTAGGAGGCGCATATCTTCGACTAGGAGCGTCTTAGGTTCCAAACAAATAGGGCGGTGATGACAAGTGCAAGAGGGATGAAGAAGAGGGTGATTTTTTGAAGGTAGTCGACTTCATCTTGGATGAGGTTGAGTTTCCGCATTTGGAAATTACGTGGTCCAATTCCCATGAGTTCTTGTCGACCAAGAAGCCAGCGCGTTGAATTTTTGACGAAATCGAGTTGTTCGTTTCCGAGCCTTTTGGGGTCTAAGAATCCTGTGGTGGAGAGAACTATCATTTTGGAGAGTTCGTCTGCTGTCGAATCGTCGTTGGCATTTCCTTTTAGGACGGCAGCGCCGATGGCGAGAGGGCCCTGGTTGTCTGAGTCACTGTCGAACTTGGGGTTAGGTTTGCGATATGAAGTTTCGCCCCAGAAGTCTGGGTTTGACTGGATTAGAGTGAAGGCTTGAATTCCATTTGTTTCAAGGTCTTCAGCGCCTTCTCTTACCTCGAGACTGCCGACACGTCCTTCGAAGGGCACTGATTTCATTTCGAGAGCGCCACTGATTCCTAGTCCTCCGGTAAAGGTTGCGAGGACATGGCTGTCCGTTTTACCATTTCGGGTCCGGATCACGCGATCGTCCCGAGGGGTGACTCCGTGTTTGCGTAGAAAGGATTTTAGCCTGATTAAACGAGGGTTCGGTGTTAGGTAGGCAATGATTGAGCTTGAAGGGCGATTCCAGTAGTCATTCAGAACGTCCATTTCGGCGGGTTCAAAATCGTATTGGGGGGAGACGATGACGACTGCTTCAGCGTTGTCAGGGATTGCCTTTATTTGTGAAATATTGATGGGAACTAGGAGGACATTCTGTTTGATGAATGTTTCGGTGAGGACTTGCCATGGAGTTCCGATGGCGCCGACTTCAAGGTCACTTTTATCGGCGATGAGATACATGATTCGAGATTCACCTTCGACAGAAGCCTTCAAGAACGAAGTGATCATGTCTTCGTCTTGATAGCCGATCGGTTTGCGTTGGTTTTTTTCGTTTTCGCGCCAGATCAGAAGGTCCTGAATTCTGAGGAATTTGACATGTTTGTTTTCGTTTTTTTCAGGGGTGCGGGCATCGATGATGAGAATGTCTTCGGTGAAGAATTTTTGCCCTAAGAGTTTGTCATAATTGTTGCGGATTTCGTCTGACCGGTTTCCGTCACGAATCGGATCGATGTATTCGATTTCTATTTTTTGATTCGAGATCCGTTGATACTCCTCCAGGATTGGTTGAAGGCGCAAAAAATTCGTTGAGGATCTTCTGATTGCGGCAATGATTCTGACTGGAGATTCTCTATCTTGGAAATCAGGAGAGTCGATGAGTTTTTGAGTTGCCTCTGAGAGGGTAAAGGTGCCTTGGGAGGTGAGATCTTTTCGGAGGTGATAGGTGATGGCCAAATAAAAGATCAGGAAGATCGAGAGCGTTACCAGGATGATTTGCAGGCAGGCGCGAACTCCCAATCCTAGACGTTTGACTGGTTTTGGTGGCGGGGCCATTTCGTAATTTGCAGAGGAGTCAGACATGGTTCAGGGTTTCCAGCGTCGGTAGTCGAGAAGATGGTGAGTAATGAAGAGGATGAATCCGGTCGTTGTGAGATAATAAATGATCGGACGAGAGTCGATGAGCCCACGCGAAACGAAGATTGAGGTGAGATAAAGTCGAACAGTGGCGCAGCAGGGATTTGGCTTCCAAAGAAAGTAGTTACGAATCCGAGTAAGAAATGAATGAGTAGAAAGGCAACGCAGATCAAACCGGCAATGATTTGGCTGGAGGTTAGCGAGGAAGCTAAGCAGCCAATTGAGGTGAAGAGTGATCCGATTAGAAAAACTCCGATGAGAGCCCCAATGAGTTCGTAATTAGTGAATGGAGCAGGGACATCTGTCAAAATCGTGAAGAGCTTGAAGTGGATGATTGATGGAATCCAAAGAATCAGAAAGCAGAGATAAGCGGCAGAAAATTTGGACAGGACAATGTGCCAAATTTTCACTGGGGCGGTGAGAAGTCCCTCTAATGTTCCTGAGCGTTTTTCTTCAGAGAAAAGTCTCATCGTTAGAACTGGAAACAAAAAGAGGAAAAAGAACCAGAAGAAGGTGTCTTGAAAGAATTGATGGACAAGGCTTTCTGAGCGGGGACTATCTTTGAATCCCTTGAGAACTAAAGATAAGATGATCCCTTGCATGAGGGCTGAGAAAGCGAGAATGAGCCATCCAAATGGGGAGAGAAAATAGGATTTCAGCTCTTTGAGGAAAAGAATGCGAAAAGTGCGCATGTTTTTGTTTCTTTAGTCTTTACGTGTGAGTTCTACAAAAACCTCTTCGAGGGTTCCAATGCGACGATCTAGGGAGCGAATGGGCCATTTGTGTTCAGAAGCTAGATTGCCGATTTTGAGCCTGGTGTCGGTATGTGGGGCTACGAACACAGTAAAACGGTGCCAATTTTCTTCAAGAGCCTCTCTGGTCACCTTTTTTACCTCAGAAAGAGATGAGATGAGGTTTTCTGCTTCGGGGCCCGGGCACTGAAGTTCGGCTGTGATACGTCCGGCTTGGCGCATTGAATTTACGAGGTTTTCAGGGGTGTCTGAGGCTTTTATTTTCCCTTGATCGATAATGATGACCTTGTTGCAAGTCATCTCGACTTCAGAAAGAATATGAGTTGAGAGAAGGATGGTGTGTTTTTTTCCGAGATTCTGAATGAGGTTTCGGATCGCCCGGATCTGATTGGGGTCGAGGCCGTTTGTTGGTTCATCGAGGATCAGGAGGTCAGGTTCGTGGATGAGAGCGTCAGCGAGGCCGACTCTCTGCCGGTAGCCTTTTGAGAGGGTTTTGATCATTTTTCGCCGGACGTCGGTCAGTCCACAGGTTTCCATCACCTCCGACATTCGATTTTTGAGCTTTTTCCCAGCTAGTCCTCTGAGCCCGCCTCGAAATCTTAGGTATTCGCGTACGCGCATGTCGGTATAAAGGGGAACGTTCTCAGGCATGTAGCCGATTCGTTTGCGAACTTCGAGGGATTCTCGAAAAATATCCTTCCCCGCAATGCGCCCAGCACCGGAGGTAGGGGGCAGGAATCCGGTCAGCATCCTTAGGGTTGTGGTTTTACCGGCACCGTTTGGCCCAAGAAATCCAACGATGTCACCTTTGGTGACTTCGAATGAGATTTTATCGACGGCTGTGTGGCGACCGTATTGTTTGCTCAGGTTGGCAATTTCGATCATGGAAATTTTTTAAGCTGGAATCGTTGCTGTGCTGTTGACTAGCGAAGGTGTGAGCAGTAAGTAAGCCCAAGGATCGAACTGTTCCAAGCCCGAAAGTGCTATTGATACGATTCCTTCCTCCGATTTACCGATCATGTCCTCAAATATCTCACCTAGGTTTAACGCCGCTTTATTGGACGAAAAGTATTCCCAATGGAATGACGATCCGACATCCGTGGACGCGGATTGGGCGGCATTTTTTGAAGGATTCGAGCTTGGCGCTACGGTCCCGAAGAAGGGTGGCCCTAACGGCGTTGAGGTTTCCGCGAATTCTGAAGGCCCTGTTGATCAGCCGCTCTCTGAGGAGCAGTTGTCGTTTCGAGGTAAGGTGGTGAGCTTAATCTACAATTATCGGACCTTGGGGCATACACAGGCTCACATTAATCCACTTGATGACGAGGGGACGGCCAATCCGAGATTACAACTGGAGAGCTTTGGGCTGTCTGAGGCAGATCTTGACCGTGAAGCCGCGACTCAATTTTTCAAGGAGGGTGAGCCAACCAAATTGCGAAATTTGCTGGATAGCCTGAAGGCAACCTACTCAGGAAAGACTGGTTTCGAGTATATGCATATCCATAACACGGAGGTGCGAAATTGGATTCGTCGTCGGATTGAGGATCGTGGTGGGGCTCCGACGATTCCGGCAGACCAGAAAAAGAAGGCTCTCAAGTGGTTGATGGAGCCGGAGCTTTTTGAGAGTTTTTTGGGGAAGAAGTTTTTGGGGGAAAAGCGTTTTTCGCTCGAAGGCGGCGAGGGGTTGATGGTGTTGCTCAATCAGATTTTGGAGAGATGTCCAAAGTCTGGAGTCCGAGAGATTGAGATGGGGATGGCCCATCGGGGGCGGCTGAACGTCTTGGCCCACTTTGTGCAGAAAGCTGTTTCTACGTTGCTCTATGAGTTTACTCCAAACTATGTTCCTGATTTGGTGGCTGGTGATGGAGATGTAAAATATCACCTAGGATACGAAAAGGTTCGTCGGCTTGAAGATGGAGAAGTTCGGGTGAGTCTTGCTGCAAATCCAAGTCATTTGGAAGCTGTTAATCCAGTTGTGGAAGGAAAAGCGAGGGCGAGACAGCGGATGATTGGAGATGATGGGGCAAAGACGAATAGAAAAGTGGTATTACCTCTGTTGATTCACGGAGATGCTGCTTTTGCGGGTCAGGGACCGGTCGCCGAGGTTCTTAACCTTTCACAGCTGGAGGGTTATCGGACCGGTGGAACCATCCATTTGATTGTCAATAATCAGATTGGTTTTACGACGATGCCTGAGGATGCTCGCTCTTCGGCGTATGCAACCGATGTTGCCAAAATGATCGAGGCTCCAATTTTACACGTTAATGGAGAGCGCCCTGAGGAGTTACTTTGGGCCGCCGACTTTGCCTTAGATTTTCGTCAGGCTTGGGGCCGTGACGTGGTGATCGACATGTATTGTTACCGGCGCCAAGGCCACAACGAGACGGATCAGGCTGCTTTTACTCAGCCTCATATTTACCGCAAGATTTCGGGTCGAAAGACGGTTGGGCAGCTTTATCAGGATGAACTTGTTGCGAATGGAGTAATCACACCGGCTGATGGCCAGGCTGTGCATGATGAAATTTGGGGTAAATTGGATGCAGAGTTCGAGGACATGCGAAGAAAAGAGCAGGCTGAGGATCTGGATAGCTTCACTGGCTCAACGGCGGAACCTCAACCTGAGTATTCTCATGATCCTGTGAAGACGGGAGTTGAGTTGGAGACTTTGCAGCATGTTGGTCAGACTTTGACGACTGTTCCAGAGGGTTTTCAGGTGCATCCTACGTTGGCGAAGAGATTCATTCCGAGACGGGTGGAAGCTCTCACAAATGGGGGGCCATATGATTGGGCGTTTGCTGAGGCATTGGCCTTTGGTTGCTTATTGTTGGAGGGGTATCCGGTCAGATTATCGGGACAAGATTGTCGACGGGGTACATTTAGCCACAGGCATGCTGTTTTTTATGATTATGAGACTCGGGAGAGGTATATTGCCCTTCGCCACTTAAGCGATGATCAGGAAAGGTTCTGCGTCTATAACAGTTTGCTGTCGGAAGCGGCTGTCTTGGGGTTTGACTACGGCTATTCCCTGGGTTTCCCGAATATGCTCATATTATGGGAGGCTCAATTTGGGGATTTTGCTAATGGAGCGCAGGTTTTGATCGATCAGTTTATTTCTTCGGCAGAATCGAAGTGGCAGACTCCAAGTTCGATGGTTTTGTTGCTTCCTCATGGTTATGAGGGAATGGGACCAGAGCATTCAAGTGCTCGATTGGAGCGCTTCTTGCAATTGTGTGCGGAGAAAAATATGATTGTGGGTAATTTCACGACTCCGGCTCAGTATTTTCACGCATTGCGAAGACAGAAACATTCTAAGACACGTAAGCCCCTTATTTTGATGACTCCTAAGAGTCTGTTGACTCACCCTCGCGCGGTATCTGAAGTGGATGATTTCCTCGGAGATTCAGCGTTTAAGGAAATCATCCCTGATCATTTTGAGTTCGAGAAGCCAAGTTCGGTGAATCGAGTGATCTTTTGTTCTGGTAAAGTCTACTATGATTTACTGGCTCATCGGGAAGAGAATGACATCAAGAATGCTGCTATTGTGAGGGTAGAGCAGCTTTATCCATTGCATGGTGAGGAGATCAAGAGAGTGATTGCGCCATATGCCAAAGCGAAAAAATTTGTGTGGTGTCAGGAGGAACCACTGAATATGGGAGCGTGGTCGTTTATGCAGCCACGACTAGAGAACATCACTCAAAGCCATGTCCGCTATGCAGGACGAGATCGGGCATCAAGTCCGGCAACTGGATCTAAAGCGGTCCATAAGAAAGAGCAAAAAATGCTCTGTGAAGAAGCTTTCAACGTTTAATCGATCATGTCGCATCAAATTATCATTCCTTCAGCTGGAGAATCGGTGACTTCGGCACTTATCTCTCGATGGCACGTCTCCGATGGGGATCATGTTAGCAAAGGTCAGGTCATCGTTACTTTGGAAACGGACAAGGTATCTCCCGAACTTGAGGCACCGGTTTCAGGAACTGTTTCGATTTCGGTCGGTGAGGGGGAAGAGGTCGATATTGGTACTGTCATTGGGGAAATCAATGAAGGAGATGGAAATGCGGAGGTCGCGGGAGTGACTCAAGCTCCGACTAGCGAGTCTCGTGAAGGGGCGCAAGCTGTTCCGACTGGGGAGGTTGTTGATGTTGTGATGCCTTCAGCTGGGGAGTCAATTACGTCGGGCACTGTTGCGGCTTGGGCTGCCAAGGATGGTGAATTTGTCGCTAGAGGGGAACTTTTAGTCTCGGTTGATACCGATAAAGTAACGACTGAGGTGGAGGCGCCAGTCTCTGGAATTGTGTCGGTTGCGACGAATGAGGGAACTGAAATCGAAATCGGTGGATTATTGGGAACGATATCGGCTTCGGAGGCTCCAGCAGGATTCGAGAAGCCTGCGGCACCTTCTCCTGTTCCTTCAGTTTCGAAACCTTCAGTAGAAATCAACCCCTCTCCTAAACCTACTTCGGAGAAAAAGGTAGAGCTGTCTGTCGTTGAGGATGATTCAAGGGTGACTCGGAAGAAAATGACGCCTTTGAGGAGGAAGATTGCTTCACATTTGGTTAATGCGCAGCAGACGGCTGCGATTTTAACGACTTTCAATGAGGTGGATATGACAGCTGTGATGAAATTGCGGAAGTCGGTTCAGGATGGTTTCGTTGAGAAGCATGGTGTGAAATTGGGTTTCATGTCTTTGTTCACCAAGGCAGTTGTTCAGGCCTTGAAGGATGTTCCTGGTTTGAATGCGAGAATTGATGGAACGGACATTGTCGAAAACCACTTCTACGACATTGGTGTCGCGATAGGTACAGACAAGGGGTTGATTGTGCCTGTTGTTAGGGATTGTGATCAGAAGAGTTTCGCTGAAATCGAAAAGGATATTATTGAGTATGCGACTAGGGCTAAGGAGGGGAAGATTGAGCTGTCAGATCTTTCTGGAGGAGTGTTTACGATTTCAAATGGCGGGGTTTATGGTTCTCTTCTGAGCACTCCGATTCTCAATCCGCCACAGAGTGGAATTTTGGGGATGCATACGATTCAACAACGTCCTGTTGCAGTAGATGGCAAAGTTGTTATTCGGCCGATGATGTATCTTGCGATGAGTTATGATCATCGACTGGTTGACGGTAAAGAAGCGGTAACTTTCTTGATTCGAATCAAGGAGTGCTTGGAAAACCCAACTCGAATGATGTTGGAAATGTAGGTTAGGTTTTTATTGGCTTTGGCCAAAGAAGGTCATCTGCCGTGTATGGAGTTTGATCAGGTCCAGCAAAACGGAGTTCGATTTGTTTTTGAGATCTTGGATGGACGATGATCGGTTGCTTTCTTCGATCAAGTAGTTTTCCGTCTTTATCGATATATGGCGAATCTAGGTAGAGGAACCGAAGTTGGGCTTTATTTTTTCCAGCCAGGAAGAGAACAAGATCTTGATTTGTAGAAAATTCCCGACTGTCTCTATTTTTGATCTGAAGGAAGACGCTATCAACAAAGGTTGATAGAGACTCAAGGTCTTGTTGGTCAGAGGATTTAGGTGAACCAAAATCAACCAACATTTGGTCTGCAAGAACCGGGGGCCTGGGAGGAGTGGAAGGTGTTTGAGTGGTGGGAGGGTGATTGGATTTGCTAGGAGAGTGTTTGCGTGGTCGAAAGATGATCACTAGGAGAGTGATGAGGAAGAGAATGGCGACCCTTGTGAGGATCCTTTTTGTCATCATATCTTAAAAAGAATTAGGTTTCAGGAAGCCAATGGGGAGGCTTGTGGGGTCAGAGGCATCCGCATTTGAGATATTGTAAAAATTAGATAGATTTGGGAGGACTTGCTCAAAATTGGCTGCCCCTGAAAGCCCGAACCAGAGGAGGAGTTCTGCGACGAGTGAGTCGACTGAGGTTGTTGGGAGAATTCGACCACCTCGTCCCACATCGTCCGAGGAGTCGAGCGCTAGTTGAGGAAATTGTCCTAGGACTTGTCCGCCGTTCACAGGTCCTCCCATGACAAATTGGTTTCCTCCCCAGGCGTGATCTGATCCGGAACCATTGGAGCGGAGAGTTCTTGCGAAGTCTGATGCGGAGAAGGTTAAAACAGTTTCCTGTAGGTTACAGGATTCTAAGGCTTGCTGAAAAGCGCTTAGAGCTGGTGTAAGTTCAGCGAGCATATCGTTTTGAGGCGCGATGAGTTCGCCATGGTGGTCCCATCCTCCCCTTGAGATGAAGATAGTTTGCCGTCTAAGGCCGAGTTTTTCGCGGAGGGAGATTGTTTTCATGGCGGCAAGCATATCTCGTCCTATTCTGCTGTCAGGAAAAGTGACGCCAGTAAAGTCATCCGCCAAATTATCGAATTCCGTCTGGACGAATTCTTGTTGTTCAAAACTTTGCGACGTAATTTCCGCGAAAGCTTGTTCCATCAGATTTGCGTATTCCTGCTCCATGAGAGACTTTAGAGCTAGGTTTTTCAGTTGAGTCGGATGGTTGGTTCCGCCTGTTTCTCGGAGTGTCAATGCTCCGTTCTGAGTCATCACAAATTGATTTGTGGTCTGTCCAACTTGAAAGATGTTGTTGCCCGCGAGTGAGATACTCATGGACGTTTGAGAATTTTTGTTAGATTGTGAATGCAGGATGTCAGCGAGTCGGCCAGCCCACCCGGTCAGTTTAATTTCGCCCTGAGGAAGAGAAGTCTGCCATTGTTGAGCCTGATCAAAATGTGAGAATAGTCCTTGGGGTAGGGGTTTGGAATCATTTTGGTATTCAGTGAGAGTGACAGGCTCGATTAGGGTTCCGATATTTGAAATGAATGATAGGCGTCGTTCAGAGGCATTGCCGTTGATCCCGTTAAAGAGCTCCTGTAGCCCAGACATGGCGGGGTGGAGGCCGTAATCAAGTCCATCCCCGGTCGGGGTTTGATTCAGGGGCAGCAGGGAATTTTGGTCGAGAGCAAGGTTTGTTCGAGTCTCTAGGTATTCGGCATAACGGGTGTTATCGCGAGGAACGAGAACGTTGTATGAGTCGATGCCTCCATGTAAGAATAGGCAAACCAGGGTTTTTCGATCTTCCGAATCAGGTGGGAGTCCAGCTGCAACGGCGTTGTTGGCCATTTTGAGGTTGAGCAAGGTCGACATGATGGAAGCTGATCCAAGCGCAGCACAGGCGCTTTCTCCAAGAAAGCCTCGGCGGGAGAGTCGTAATGATGATGACATAGATTTGGTTTTGCTGGTGGTGTGTGATCTTGGTTTATTTTTGAACGGAGCCCTCCGGAGACATGATTGCTAAGTAGAGCGCTAGTCTCGAGATTTCGACTGGGTCCTCAAACGTTGTATTCTCAAGCGTTGATTTGATGATGCTTCTTGTTTGAGATCGCATGGTTCCCGAACAAACTAGGAGGTTCAGTTGGTCAAGAAGGGTATCTAGATTATCTTGAAGTGGTATGTATTGTGAGTAATCAGGAGCGAAGTGATAGCGGCTTCCAAGACGAAATCCTTCGTCAGCGATTTCCCAGAGTGAATTGGGTAATGAAACAGCGGTGTAAGAGTTGAGGATTTCAAAAGCGGGGCCGTTGAGATTATTCTGATCAAGAGATCCGGGAGGAGTGTAGTCAGGTCGGTAGAAATTAAAGACTGTGGGTGAGAAAAGGGGTGTTTGGAGGGTGTCGTTATAAAAATTTTCGAAGTCCCACCAGAGAAGCTTTCCTGATCGGTTTAGCTTCGTGAGCTTTGCTAGGTGCATGGTTTTGATGACAGGTTCGCGAAAGATTCCAAAACCTGGATTGCTGACATTCATTGGGTCACGAGCTTCGGGGTCCATGAGAATCGCTTTGACGACCGCTCCAAGATCTCCACGAATTCCGGATCCATTGTTGATGAAGATGTTGGAAATCCGGGTGACGTATTCGGGGCTTGGATTGCTTGTGACGAGAAATTGGATCAGGGCTTTTGAAACAAAAGGGGCGCAATTTGGATGTTCGACAAGATGCCTGATTGCATCGCGGATGTCTTGGAGTCCATTTTCGACACTGGGATTTCGGGCAGGAATCTTGAATCCGTTGAGAAGGTTCTTTTCTCCGAAATCATGGTAAGTTGGAAATAATTTCATCGGTGTGAGGTATTCTCCGTCTCTTCGGGTCGTGTATCCCCAATCGTCATTGCTGAACCAAAGACCGGTCATCACTCTGGCAAGTTCTGTGATTGTGGAATTGTCATAGGTGGGGATTGGAAGCCCCTGAGAATTTAATTTGCGGGTTCCGTCTATATTTAGTTCCCAGAGCCCGATGGAAAACAGCTGCATAACTTCTCGAGCATAGTTTTCATCAGGGTATCTATTGATTGAAGGATCAGGCGGCATATTGCCGATATGGGAAAGGTAGCGGCCCATGATGGGGTCAAGGGTGATCCCCATTAGGAGATCGTAATAGTTCCCAAAGGCGTGATCGACAAGACGGTCGTAGTATTTAGCTAAAGCAAGACTATGACGTTCGATATTTCCATCCTGCCTGGAAATGACAAGAATCTGGGAAAGGGCAAAGGCGACTCTTTGCCGAAGTTGATCGGGTCCCGAAATAGCCGCACGTGCAAACGCTGTTTGGAGATTTGTTGATCCAATTGAGTTGTCGTCCGAATTGAAATTATATGAGAGGTCGATGCGCGGTCCATTGACGTCAGTGGTGATGTCGACCATGTAAGTGGAGTGGTGGGTTGTTGGTTGGTTAGATATTTGGTCATCAATCCATCCCTCTATGCCAAGTTGGCGAACTGAATCAATTTCATCAGGTGTGGGGCCAAATCCTGCTTGCATGAGGAGACGAGCAGCCTCAGTTCGTGTGGGGGCTGAACTCCCCTGTCCAGATGACAAGGACTGGAAGTTGGCGAACCTTTCAAGGAAAATTGCCTGATCTCCGCTGAGTGTTGTGTCTGCGATTCCATTGCCTGTGCTGTCGTAGGGGACCGGATTTCCGAGAGAATTTGGTGATGTTGGGGATGACCCCAATAAAATTTCATCGGCATCGCTTAGTCCATCCAAGTCAAGGTCTCGGTCACTGACAGAAACACGATAGAATTGACGAATTTCTTCTGGGGTTAGAGTTGCGACATATCGATCACCTGAGATGTTGAGATTGAGAGATGATTGTGAGAAGGAGCTCAAGGAGTCACTAGCTTCGAGGAGGTGATTTTTGTGTTCAATTCGAGGAAACGAAAGATCGAGTGTCGCCGGATTCGTTAAATTTTTGTCTAGGGTGAGTGAAAATTTTGAGGAGGAATCGAAGGGGTTAGTCCCCATGAGAGACTCTTGTTGATTGGTGTATCCATCACCGTCTGCATCGAGTCCGGGTAAAAGGTCAAAAGCCTGGTAGGCCGCTTGCCATGCGTCAGACATTCCATCGTTGTCGAGATCACCAATTGAAAACAGTGGGAGTTGGAATAGTGGTGGTGAAGAGGTTGCTGAGTTCGGGTTCGTCAGCTGTTGAGCTTCATCGCCGTCGGAAATGTTGTCATTGTCTGAATCGGGGTTGTTTGGAGCTGTGCCGAGAAGGAGTTCAGTAAGGTTTGATAGGGAGTCTGAATCAGAATCGGTATTTGCGTCAGAGGGATCGTTCGGGTTGAGCCCGTAGGTGATTTCCCACTGATCATTCATTCCATCGTTGTCAGAATCGAGAGTATGGGCCATTCCTGGCAGTTGATGGATAGGAGTTTGAGTTCGATAGAGAGTAACGCCTTGAGTGAGATCGAATTCTGATTCGTCATGTCTTCGGTCATCACCAAACCAGATTAGGTTGCCAGCAATCAGGTTTGGATTCGCAGTACAACTTTGGAAGACATTGGAGATGATGTCTAAGTTAGTTGCTTGGTTTCGAACCCTTAGAGTGACGTCCCAAAGATCGGGTGACGTGCTGGTCCTTGTGCCAGACAGAGAAAATGTCAGCGGGTCTGAGGTATCGTTGGGCCCAACACCACTCAGACCAAGAAGAGGCGTGAAGTCTGTGTTTCTTTCCTCAAACCAAAGGTTGTTGCCATTTTGGTTAAAAGCGACATTTCCGTTTCCAAAGAAGGTGAAATTGATTCCTTCAGCTCGTTTTCGGAAGGTTATGGCGAGGGCACCCCAGGACGCTGTGGTTTCTTCGTTGACCCGCCACCGGATGAAGTCTCGGTAGCCGCCTCCATCACTTTCAAGGGATACTCCCCAGTCGATTAAAAATTGGAGATCAGTCATTTCCCAGAGAAAATCAGTTGGGGAGGTGACAGCTGGAACGGGAAGTTTGGCAAAGGAGGGGTCAGAGGGGTCTGCAAAATGTTGAATTTCAGTAAAGTCGTCCGTTCCGTTGGAGTCAGAGTCGGGCAGCGATGGGTTGCTGACCAGTGGGCCTCGGATTTCCTCGAGATCGGAAAGACCATCGTTGTC
>JAHDGN010000408.1 GCA_020627645.1 Akkermansiaceae bacterium | reverse complement strand
GCGATGGAGTTGGCTAAAGTGGCGAGTTTGCGCTCGGAGGATCCGTATCGGAAGGTGGGAGCAGCGGCCTTGGATTGGGATAATCGGGTAATTGCGACAGCTTATAATGGTTTAGCTCCGGGTTTTCAGGCGCCGGAGGGCTTTTGGGACAACCGAGATGGGAGACAGAAGTTTATGCTGCATGCTGAGGTTAATTTATGCAGTTTGTTCAAGCGTGGTGAGGCTAAGTTGGTGGCCACCACGACGATGCCATGCACGGCCTGTATGCAGACCTTGTGTGCTTATGGGATTCAGGAGATTTATTATCACGAGGTGTATCATGCCTCGGATGCCCCAGAAATCGCTAAGCTTTATGGGATTAAGTTGGAGAAGATCAGTTAATCTCCTTCTTCTCCATAGATGCTTTTGACGAATCCGATTTCGATCAGGTTGTCTTGCCATGGGGCGAGTGATGTTGCGGGGAAAACTCTCGCGGCCCGACGAAGCCAGCGCTGAGCTGTGGCATTTTCATTGTTGTGGTAGGCAATGGCGGCATTGCTGTAGTAATGAAAGGGTGAATCGTCGAGGAAAGATGATGCATCGGTGGATGCTTGGGCTTTGGCAACCTGATCTGTTTTTAACTGGCAGAGGAGGAGTTTAAAGCGAATGAGTTCAAGCATCGTTGTCATGGCGGGAGCGTCACCTGCTTCAGATACGAGTTCTTCCAGTTGTTTTCTGGCTTCTAAAAAGTTGTCTGAAACAAAGTCAACTTCAGCAATATTGAAGCGGATGCTGATGTTGGTCGGTGTTTCTTTGAGAGCTTTTTTGAAAGCTGCTTTGGCTTTCGGGAAGTTGCGGAACTTGACGTAACAAGCCCCTTGGAGGTTGAGGAGGTCGGGGTTTTTGTCGTAAATCTTACTCGCGCTGTGAAGTTCTTCGAGGGTGTCGAAGACTCGCTCCTGTCCGAAGAGCGCTTTGGCACGATTCGAGTGCTCAAAATACTTTCGCTGTTTTGCCTCAGGAAGGTTTTCAATATCGATGACGAATTGAGGTTTCTTCTGATCGGTTTTTTCTTCAGCTGCTGGGTTTATCGACTGAGCGGTTAAGAGTCCGATCGAGAGGAGGAGCGGGATCAAGGATTTCATTATTTTCGAAAGTTGTTGGAGGTTAAGTTGCAAGTTCTCGGCTGGCAAGTTCTTGTGTTTTTCAATTGTCTCTGTGGTTTGGGACCTTTGGGGTATAAAGTTGTTCGATTTTAATAAAGTCGGAAACTTTAGGGTGTAGCCAAGGCAGAGGGGCTTCTTGCTGAGCAGAATTTCTAATTTGGCTCGACGAAGCGGGATGATTGCCTTGGATGAAATGGGCGATGTGTCCTTCGCGTGGTTTGGGTTGCTGATCATCTCTCCCGACAACGATGAATTCAACTTGGCGAGCAATTTCGTCGGGTTTTGACCATTTGGGGAAGGCTTCCCATTGGTCGAAACCAATGAGAAGGTAGAGTTGGGTGGGTTCTGGATATTGTTGGCGGAGATGTTCGATGGTTTTCCAGGTGAAGGAAGGCGGAGGGTTGTCGATCTCGAAGGAGTCGATCATTGCCCAGGGGAGGTTTTGGGTGGCTAGTTGAAGCATCTGGAGGCGTTGTGCCGGGGTGGCACCGGGGGACTTGTCTTTGTGTGGTGAGCGTTGACAGGGGATGAAAATCAGCTTGTCGAGATGGAGGTGATCGATGGCTTTTTGAGCAATTTCGAGATGTCCTTCATGGATGGGGTCGAAGCTTCCCCCGAAGAGGGCTATTTTTTGGGGTTGGCTCATTCGGTGGCGGATCTTTCGATTTCGATTTCACCGAGTAGGTGTGTTTGTTTTGCCCTAAACTGATTCATTTTCATCAGTTCAAGGAGGGCAAGAAAGGTGACGATGACTTCGACTTTCGAAGTTGCTTTTTCGAAGATGTTGTGAAGGGAGAGTTTTTTCCCAGGTTGGATTTCGGACATCAGGAAGTCAATTTTATCGCTGACGGTGTAGCGGTCGTCGACGATGTCTCCAAAATCTCGTCCTTCATCGAATCGTTTGAGGACATTTTGGAAAGCTCGAATGAGATCGAAAATCGAAGCGTCAGCGAGAGGCGCCGGTTGGTTGTCTTCGGGGGCTTGGTTGGGTTCGGGGGTATGGGCGAATATATCTTCTTGTTCGGTCTCCTTTTGGTGGAGAAACGATGCGGCGTCTTTAAATTTTTTATACTCGATTAGCTGGCGGATGAGTTCCCATCTTGGATCGTCTTCGTCAGCGTCTTCTTCTGGAGGTTGTTCTCTTTTGGGAAGAAGGGTTCGACTCTTGATATACATTAAGTTCGCGGCCATTGAGATGAACTCGGAGGCAAGATCGATATTGAGGAGTTTGAACGTTTCGATGTAATCGAGATATTGAGTCGTGACGCGCTCGAGTGAGATGTCGTAGATATCCACCTCATCTTTTTTAATGAGATAAAGAAGGAGGTCGAGAGGGCCTTCGAAGATTTCGAGGCTGACTTTGTAGTCGGTTGCTTCCACAAAGGAGAGATAGCGTTTTGGAGCGAACTCAGCCAGTTGATTATTTGGGTTGGAAAAGCTCTCTCAGGAAGTCTAGGTTCGGCAAGTGGACACCCCAACGGAACAACAAAAGATAAACGATTATGAGGCTAGGATTGGTCATTGGATGGGTAAGCAGGGGGCGTTATTCCAGTTGAAGCATGCGACGACGATGGGCTCCGGAGCGCTGGTTCGGCAGTTGACGGGTCTTTTTATTAAGTTGGTGGTGGTGTTGATTGCTCTGGCGGGATTGGGTTATTTCTTGTTGCCGAAGATTTTATCTGGAGGGAAGTTTGAGTCCCAATTGACCAGTCAGATTTCTGATGTGCTTGGCGCTGAGGATGTGAAGGTCGAGGGTTTTACGAGGACTCGGAGTCGGGCTAGTTATGGAAAAATGGAATTCGAGGGGGGAGACGACAGTTTTTTTTATCAGGCTAATTTTAATGGGGTAAAGTTGCCGATGGGAGTTTTGGACGGGGTTTCTAGTGAAACAGTGATTCGAAGCTTTGTTTCTGATCGTTGTGCGTCTGAAGTCGTGCGGGGGTAGTGGTGAAGGAGTGAATTGTTTTTCGGGTGTTTTGAATAGCCTAG
>JAHDGN010000407.1 GCA_020627645.1 Akkermansiaceae bacterium | reverse complement strand
ACCAGAAACAACCCGATACCCGGCATAAAAAACACACAAACCCAAAATAGAAACTCCTATAACAAAAGAAACTTTCCGATTCATCGATGGAAACTATCACTTCAAAAGAGAAGCGCAATATTACACGTAAAAAAATACATCGATCGTATTAAAAAATAACGATAAACCATTAACTCTCAATCAAATCCACAGAGGCCACCTTCCATACAAAACCTTATTTTAACATCTCCGACCTCACAAATGAATAAATGGTTAAGAGAACTTAAGAAAATAAATCAATCTCAATCCAGAGAACTTCGTCCTTGCCAAGCTCTCAATCATCACCTAGCTTCCGCGCCCCGAACTCAAAATAAAAGTTTTTCCATGTCCAAACACAATTCACTCCGTCGCAAAGGTGGTGCCACCGGCAAACGCTCTGTCATGAAGCGCTTCGAGCGCGTTAAAGTCATGAAGGAACGTGGCGAGTGGAAAGAGGGCCAATCAGCTATCGGTCTTCCAAAGACCAAGTCTGAAGGATAATCCGGACAACCTACCCTAGAATTTAACGACGGGGCCAGTCCAACTGGCTCCGTCTTTTTTTCGCACAATCCACCATGGATTCAAACAGCGGCACTCGACTCAACAAATTCCTTTCCTCTGCTGGCGTTGCCTCGAGGCGAGCCTGTGACACCCTCATCCAACAAGGCGAAGTCACCGTCAACGGCGAACCCTGCATCAACCCCGCTTACCGGGTTCAACCAACCGACACCGTCCGCACCGGAGGTAAACACATCCAACCCCTCCTCACACAAACAATCATTCTCCACAAACCCCCTGGACTGGTCTGCTCCCGCTCAGACGAAAACGGACGCCCTACCATCTATCAACTCCTCCCACCTAAACTTCACCATCTCGCACACGTCGGGCGGCTCGACCTCGACTCCGAAGGCCTGCTCATCCTCTCAAACGATGGACAACTCTCCCAAACCCTCACTCACCCCAGCCACCACGTCCACAAAGTCTACCACGTCACCACCCAATCAGCTTTCGAACCCAACATCATTTCCCAGCTCGAAAAAGGTGTCTTCACCGAAGTTGGCAAGGCCCGCGCCGTCTCCATCAAACGCCTCTCCCCTCGCCGGCTTGAAATGATCCTCGACACCGGCCTCAAAAGGCAAATTCGTTACATGCTCCAAGCCGTCGGACACCGGGTGAAACGACTCGTTCGCATCCGCATTGGGAACCTTTATCTGGGGGATCTCAAACCCGGCAAATACCGGCACCTCACTCCAGAAGAATGCCAATCACTTCTCCCCCCCCCCAAATAACTTATTGCCCAGACCTATTTCGCCCTAATCTCGAGCCGATAAAAGAATCTTTCATGATCTAAAGTAGGCTCCTCGTAAAAATACTGCTGCACTCCAGAGCCCATACTCGAAAGCTCGGGCGACCAGCTCAACTCTTCCCAATCATCCCTCAACGATCGACTCCGCCACAACACGTAGTCAATATCAACTGGCTCAACCAGGCCCGTAAATCGAAGATCCACATCTCCATCACCCTCAGCAACAATCTCCAATCCCCCTGGTGTCATCCGGTCATTCCTACCTCCACCCAGAGCATATTCCATCAAAAGACCATAACCATCACCATCGCTATCCTCCATTAAATCAGCAGAAAAATGCTCCACGTTCTGATTGACCAAATACCCCGCAAATCCTTCAAGCCTCACCCCATCCACCCCTCCCCGATCATCACCACTTTGAGCCGAACTATCCTTCCGATAGCGCCACATGACTCGCTGCAAACCCATATCGAGATTCACCGATGCCTCCCTCCAAGGCACATCACCGCTAATGGAATCAACAACAACTCCATTGACTAAAACTTCCAGATAATCGTACCCCTCTTCAGAGGAAACAAACCAATCAAATTTCACCAATCCAGGCCCAGTGACCCACAAGGACATTTCACTCGCCTGGCTGTGATCAATCGCTCCAGAACGAGCATACGAGCCCCCTACATTCGCACCTGTTGACTCCACCACCCACGGCTTATCACCACTAACAACAGCTACCATTTCAGGCACTTCAATCGCAGGTGGAATCAACAAATTAGGCTCTAATACCTCCATCACAAAAATTGCACTATTGCTTCCAATTTCATTCTCAGCCCAAACTTCGAACTCGCTGATCCCTGCCGCATCAGGCACCCCCGACAACATCCCACGGCCCTCATCATAACTCAACCAACCTGGAAGTCTTTCGACCCTCACTACCGCTGGTTCGTTGATAAATGCCAACGCTAACTCAAATGGCTCACCAACGACCCAGCTCAATCCCAACTCGTTTCGAACTCCCGGCAAACCAAACGAAACTTCATCCACCCATCCGGCATCAGCCCCTGATGAAATACTCCCATCTTTCCGGTAAACCCATTCCAACACATGATCTCCCTCAGGAAGCACGAAGCTCACTTTTGTCCAATCCACCAGACCACTGATTGACCTCACCGATTTCCCATCGACCAAGAATTCCAAAAAATCATATCCAGACTCCGAATCCACCTTCCACCAAAAGGTCACCAAATCGGGGCCCTGAGCCTTGATTGAAACGGACGACCGCTGGCTATCAGCAATACGACCACTCCTCGCCGCATCTACACCATCGTGAGTCTCCCCAGTCTGCAAAACCCATCTTGGATCACCATTCACAAGCTCCACATTCCCAACCAAATCTAAAGCCTCAATCACCGAATCTTCCTTGACTTCCACTGTGACCAACAAAGTTCCCCGTCCTGCAGGATTTTCAGCCACCACCTCAAACGTCACTTCACCGACCCCATTCGCCAACCATTCCACGACACCAGTCACTTCATTCACCACCATTCCCTCCGGACCATTTTCTAAACGATATCCCGTAGGCGTATTCAATGCTTCAATTCGATAAGTTAATCGCTGCCCCTCGACGACCTCTAACCGATCTCCACTTGTTACGACGGGATCAATAAAATCATCATTCAAGATGGTGACCGCGCCAACACTACCAACGATCGCACCCACTGCATCCACCAACTCAAATCCAACTTCTTCATGCTCCTCCGGAACCGGGTGTGATTTTAAATGAAGTTTTTTAAGCTGCGATGGATTGCCAGAAAGGT
>JAHDGN010000406.1 GCA_020627645.1 Akkermansiaceae bacterium | reverse complement strand
TAGGGGCTCGGCGACTGGAAGTCACCGCCACGGGGGGTGGGTTAGGATTTTTTGGTGGTGAGGAAGTTGATGGATTGGGAGATTTGGAAGAAGGTGAGGGCGGTGAAGATGAGGGTGGTGGCAAGGATGACGAGAGAGGCAAGGTGTTGAGGGTTGGTGGGGTTGGTGGGCCAGTCGCCGGTGACTAGGTGGGTGATGAGGACGGTTTGGGAAAGGAGGAAGAGGATGGGGAAGATGAAGAAGAAGGGTCGCCAGACGGGTTTGGCGAGGGAGAGGCCGGGGTGGTTGCGGACGTTGTGGTTCCAGAGACGAGACCAGCCGTAGATGGCGACAAATGACCAGAGGGCATTAAATATGGGAAAAAATAGGAAGCGGACGGCCTTGTTGCCGGTCATGGGGGCTCCCATCATTTGCATCATGTCCCAGGATCTACGAACCAGGATGATGGCGTAGATGATGGAGGTGAGGAGGGTGAGGCCTCCGGCGAGAAGAAGCCACGGTTCGTATTCGGGGAAGGGATGGTGAGTGAATTGACTCGAGACGGTGAAGCCGATGGTGAGGGCGAGGAGGAGGAGGAGTTGATAAAATTTGGCAGGTCGGATGTGGGGGAGATAAAGACCTCCGGGTGGGCCGTCGGCAATGGTGCGAACGCGGGGGGCGGAGTAGGGGTTGTTGGGGTCGGATTTTGTTTGGTCCTCGGTGGGGATTTCGATTTTCTTTTTGGGTGGGGGGATGAGGCCGACGATGGAGGAGGCGGTTTGTTTTCGGGTGTCGCCTTCTTGCCAGACGGCGGAGTCTGGAGTGAGTTGGCCGGTTTTGGCGAGGGAACGAAGTTCTTTGAAGTCGGTGGGGCCGATGGTTTTGTCTTCGATTTGGCAAAACCATTTTGGGGGGTCAGCTCCTTTTTGAGCCGCCCCGGTGTTGTTGGGGGGATCACGTGTGGCGAGGTGGATTGGAGTGGGGGGAGTTTATTTTTTGGTCTCCAATCTTGGGGCTTGGGTTTTAGAAGTGGATGGCGTGGCCGTCGGCATCGAGGGTGGCCTCGTGGATGGCTTCGGCTAGGGTTGGGTGGGCGTGGATGGTGGAGTGGATGTCGTCGACGGTGGCTTCTAAGGAGAGGGCGAGGCCCATTTCGGAGATGAGGTCGGTGGCGTTTTCGCCGATGATGTGTGCGCCGAGGACTTCGCCATGTTCTTTGCCGAAGAGGATTTTGACAAATCCTTCGGTTTCGCCGCTGGCCTGGGCTTTGCCAAGGGCCTGGTAAGGGAATTTACCTGATTTGTATTCGATGCCTTCTTCTTTGAGGGCGCGTTCGGTTTTGCCGACGGAGGCGACTTCAGGGTAGCAGTAGGTGCAACCTGGGAATTGGTCGACTCGTTTTGGGGTGAAGCCGTCGACGAAGATGCCGTCGACGCATTGAACGGCTTCGAAGCTGGCGGTGTGGGCGAGCCATGGTGGGCCGGAGATGTCGCCGATGGCGTAGACGTTGGGAAGAGAGGTTTGGTAGGAGTTGTCGATTTGCACCCAACCTCGGTCGGTGAGGGCGGGTTGGGTTCCTCCGGGGAGGACGGGTGAGACGCCGATGGCGACGAGGCAGGTGTCGGCGGTGATTTCTTGGGTGCCGTCGGCGTTTTCGACAGTGACGGTGACGGAGGTGCCGTTGTCTTTGGTGGCGGTGACTTTGGTGTTGGTGAGGCAGTTGATGCCGGCTTTTTTGTAGGATTTGGTGATGGCGTCGCCGACTTCATCGTCTTCGACTGGGAGGAGGTTGGGCATCATTTCGATGATGGTGACTTCGGTTCCAAAGGCGTTGTAGATGTATCCGAATTCCATGCCGATGGCGCCGGCGCCGATGATGACCATGGATTTGGGCTGTTTTTCGAGAACCATGGCTTCTTTGGAGGAGATGACGGAGGTGCCGTTGAGGGGGAGGCCGGGGAGTTCGCGCGATTTGGCGCCGGTGGCGATGACGGTGTTTTTGGTTTGGAGGACTTCGGTCGAGCCGTCTTCTTTTTTGACTTCGACGTTGCCGTCGGCGGTGATGGAGCCAAATCCGCGGACGTAGTCGACTTTGTTTTTCTTGAAGAGGAATTCGATTCCGCCAGCGAGTTTGCCTGAGATTTGGCGGGAGCGAGAGATGACTTTGGACCAGTCGTAGGAGAGGTTGTCAAAGGAGAGGCCGAATTTGCCGGCGTCGTGTTTGAGTTTGTGGTAAAGATGGGCGTTTTTGAGGAGGGCTTTGGTGGGGATGCATCCCCAGTTGAGGCAGGTGCCGCCAGCGCGTTCCATTTCGACACAAGCGACTTTTTTGCCGAGTTGCCCGGCACGGATTGCTGCGACGTATCCACCAGGGCCACCACCAATGACGACGAGATCGTATGACATGGCGGGAAGTTGAGGGAGGGACGGGGGAGAATCAAGGTTCAAGTGGGGTTGAATGGGAGGCGGCCTGCGGCCGAGTTGAGAGTGTTAAGTTGTGACTGGTGAGTTCTTGGTTGAGGAGGGTAGCCTTTGGCCGAGTAGCGACTGGTGAATTTTGGTTGAGGAGGAGTGTTTGTTCAGGATTTAGGAAGTTTTTCATTTAGGATTTACCCAGAGGGGCGTGGTTGTGGAGCTTGGAACCGCGGAAGGCGCAGAAAGGCACAGAACTTTGGTGGAGGGAGGGGCGGCCTTCGGCCGAGTTGTGAGTGGAAAGTTGTGAGTGTTGAGTTCGTGGTTGATGGGGCTTGGTTGAGCGGGGGACTGAAATAGGGAGGTGGGACGGGGCGTAGGGGTTTTTGATGAAGATGTTGAGTTTTAGGGGTTGGCTGGGAGGGTGGTTTTGTTTTTCGTTGGGAATGTCGTTATGTGCTGAACCGGGAGGCGAGTTGTCAGAGGGGTTTTTGAAGGGGCTTCGGGAGGGGTATGAGTTGAAGGGAAAGGATGAGGCGCTGCACAATGCGGTGACAAATAACGGAATCAATCAGCTGGCTCTGAATCGGGCGGTGGTGGCTGGAGAGGATGGGCATTTTAGCCATCGGGTTAAGATTCAGGGGATGACGAACCAGAAGGCTTCGGGGAGGTGTTGGATGTTTGCTCAATGTGACCCCAGGTAATTCGGGAACACGGGTTTGAGTATTTTGAGTTTTCGACGGCGTATT
>JAHDGN010000405.1:2752-3155 GCA_020627645.1 Akkermansiaceae bacterium | reverse complement strand
AAACAATAGGAAGCCAGCCATCCTGGCAACTATTTTCCTGCAATTATTAAAGAATTAAAATAATATCAGAACTTTTTCAACCAGCTTCTCCCTATAAAGAACTCATACACAACTGGTTGAAACAACTCCACCAGAACCAAAGAAGAACAAAGGAATCTGGAAAAATTCACACGAATTCATGAAAAGAAGCGAAACCTGATCGCTGAAAAAGTGATCAGCGCCCATTCAACCAGATCCCATTTTGGATTGGCATCAAATCAACCGGGACCCAATGCACCTTCAAACAGGCTTGACCAAAACTCCCATCCCATCATCTGACACGACCTTGAGATGAGACCCTTTCTCCAAGAAAGCCCCATCTGCCGTCACTTCTAGCTCCTGCCCTCCAATCTCAGCAAATCCA
>JAHDGN010000405.1:0-2742 GCA_020627645.1 Akkermansiaceae bacterium | reverse complement strand
GCGTCGAGAAACCACAGTCCCAACAAAAACACACAAATCGGTCGCAAATCCGATAAAGCCACACCAGTCATTCCAACCATCCCCCCATCAACATCCTTCCCCTCAATCCCCGTCCCTTTACTCAAGGTCTCCGGCAACAACTTACGATTCACAAAACCAATCTTTGGCAGAAACTTAAACATCAAATACATCACCACCAGAGAACCAATAATTCCAAGCGTCAATGACACCTTCACCACTCCACTCATAATTCCTCCACTGAACCCGATCGACCATCGAGTAGAGCAACGAACCAAAAGACAAAATCAAACCAACGATGCCGAAGACACCAAAGCCCGGAATCACAAAAATCTCTACCGCGATCAAAATTAACCCTAAGACAAAAATCGCCGCCATCTCGTAACCCGCCATCTTACCCGCCATGTAGTTTCCAAAGAAAAACAAGGCGAATGCCACCAAACACACCACTCCTCCAATTCCAAACCCCGGAGTCTTCATCTCGAAATATCCCCCTGCCAATCCGACTAAAATCAAGATCCCAGAGATACTAGCCACCCACCAAGCAAACTTCTCAAACCCAGTCGGCTCCGCCGTCACCATGTCGCTCTCGCTCCACCCCTCAGCTCTCAACACATCCTCAATCGAATCCATTTCCGCCTTAGCCAACAACGGACCATCATCCATCATCTTCACCGCTTCCGTCGAATTCAAAGCCAATAAGTGCCCCGGCTTCACCACCACATCACCAATCGTCCGCTCTTCATCACTGAGCAACATCATCGCCTCCATCACTTCGATCCGATGATTCTTCTTCTTCATAATATACCTCACCTGAGCCGAAAAATAACTTTCCAACTTCGCCCGCATCACCGGATCAATCTCCCCCATACTATTCACCAAGCCGCTCGATCCAATTTTAGAGCCTGGAGCCATATAGATCTCATCCGTTGAAACCGAAATCAACGACCCCGCACTCATCGCCTTCGGATTGACATAAGCCACCGTCCGAAGCGGCAATTCAGCAACAGTCGACATAAATTCCTCCGTTGGAAACGCCAATCCCCCCGGCGTATCTAAATCAAACACAATCCCCTTGGCTCCCTCTTCAACTGCCCGCTCCAGTGTCCTCTCCCAAAATTTAAAACTCTGCCCATTCGACAAATCCTTCTCCCCAATTTTAATTCTCACCACTTTTCCCTCAAAACTCGCCTCCTCGGACTTTCCAAACACCTTCTGATCCTGCCCAGCAACAACGCCCACAATCATCGCAAGAAATAAAACCACAACTTTCATGCCCTAAATGTAACCCAATGCTGGCGAAGTCCAATCAAACGATTCAAACTATTGCCCTCATGGGCCTCATTCCTCGAGAAACAATCGAACAAGTCCTCGCTGCGACGGACATTGTCGACCTCATCGGCTCCTACTTCCCTCTCAAACGCGCCGGGTCAACATTCAAGTGTAACTGCCCATTCCACAACGAAAAGACCCCTTCATTCAACATCAACCCTGCCCAACAATACTACAAATGCTTCGGATGCGGAGAATCTGGCAACGCCATCTCCTTCCTCATGAATTACGAAAACCTCCCCTTCACCGACTCCGTCAAAAAACTCGCCGACCGCGCCGGAATCACCATTATCGAAGAAACGTTCGACCCCGAAGCAGACAAAAAACGTCGCAAAATTTCCCGCCTCAAAGAACTCAACAATAAAGCCGCCCGCTTCTTTCACGAACAACTCCTCCGCAATCCCGACGCTCAACACGCTCGAGAATACCTAAAATCACGAGGATTTGATAAAGAAGCCGCAATCAAGTGGCTCATCGGCTGGGCCCCCTCCGACTCCTCTCTTTTCCTCAAAATGGCAAAAGACAACGGATTCACCGGTCGCGAAATCGTCCAAGCCGGACTCGGAGGCCTCAAAAATGAAAATAACCCGCGCGCAGGACTCTGGATCAAATGGTACGACCAACTCACCTTTCCCATCCACAACGACTACTCCGACGTCGTCGGCTTTTCCGCACGGATTCTCAGAAAAGACGACAAAAGAGGCAAATACATCAACACCTCAGACTCCCCCCTCTTCACCAAATCCAAACTCCTCTTCGCCCTCGACAAAGCACGTCGTCCCATGGGTAAAAATAAATTCGCCCTCATCTGCGAAGGACAAGTCGATGCCATCGTCCTCCACGAATCTGGATTTGAAAACACCGTCGCCCCACTCGGCACCGCCTTCACCGAAGATCACGCTCGCCTCATCAAAAGATACACCGACCATGTCACCCTCTGCTACGACGGAGACAATGCCGGACTGAACGCAGCCGACAAAGCCTTCAAACAACTCACCGCACAAGGACTCCCAGTCCGCCTCATGCACCTTCCTGATGGCGAAGATCCCGACTCATTCATCAAAAAATTTGGAACCGAACCCTTCCAAGACCTTCTCGAATCGGCCAAAGATTACTTCGACGCCAAACTCGACAAAACCCTAACCACCATCAACCTCAACTCCGCCTCCGAAAGAACCACTCTCCTCCAAGACTTATCCGAATCCGTCGCCATCATGGCGAACGACCTCGAACGGGACGCCACCATTCAAACCCTCGCCATCCGACTCCGCATGGGAGTCGACGAATTTCGCCAAATCGTCCACAACGAACGAAATAAACCCAAACCCACCAACAGATATCGAGAGCCTGAAGACAAAAACAGCGAACCTCCAACCCTCCCGACCACAATCG
>JAHDGN010000404.1:1028-3165 GCA_020627645.1 Akkermansiaceae bacterium | reverse complement strand
GGTCACAATCATTTCTCTCTTCATCATCTCACTTAGGTGCCGGAATATCCCTACGATCGATATGATCGCACCTGAATTGAACAAATGTCATTTTTCTGAGAACTTTCTCATGGAAGCCTCAAAAAAACCATCGATCCCCCAGCAGCCTACAAGAGAATGATTCAATCGATTTTCCCAAGCTCAATCAGAAAGTCTCTCCTCACTTTTCGATCCCCAAGATCTCTCACCTTTCCCTCATTAATCACGCCAGCCTCTTCGTGCCCTTTGTGATAATTAAACAAATGCTTAGGAAAATACTCTTCAAACTCCTCACGCTCCTCATTCGTCATCCGCCCCCAAATCGCAAAATTCAACGTCCTCGCTAATTTTTGCTTCATTTTCAAGGTCAACATTCTTCCCCCCAACGCTCTCTGAACCTGCTTATGAGTCAGTTGTTCCGGTGAAACTTCCACCAAGTCATGGTTGGTCACCCCCCACAAATTCATCACCAATCCAAGTGGCTGTTCTCCAAAATCTCTTTCCTCACTCATCACACCAACATCAAACAGGCCTCAACTGCAACTCCCCAATCCCCTTCATCAACTCGCGTGTCTCACGGCGCCACCTCGCCAAAGTTTCCTTCGACATCTCAAGCGACTCCGCCACCGCAGCCTCAAACTCCAATAAATTCTAGAATATGAATATGAGACATAGTATATCAATTTTGCCATCTTCTCCAAAACAACCGCCATCGCATGCTCACAAAAACCTTCCCCCTCTTTTGATTCCGCTAATTTCGCCTCAGCCTTCCGCTGAGCCTCCCGCATCTCCGCCGCCACAATCTTACTCGTCGGAACCTTCCTCAACCCACTCACCAAACCCACCTTAGCCAACAACAAAATCACCCACTTCGTCGGATCAAAATTCCACGCTTGTACCCCTTTCCGGTAATCATGCTGAAACTCATGATGGTAATTGTGATACCCCTCACCATAGGTAAACAAAGCCATAATCCAACTATCACGGGCACTACACCTGGTCGAATAAGGCTGTGAACCAATAGTATGGCACAACGAATTAATAAAGAACGTAGACTGCTGAACCAAAACGACCCGAAGCGCCCCAGCCACCAAAAAACCACCCATAGCCCCTGCCCACCCGCCAGCCCAATACCCAATCGCCGCCGGCAACAACAATCCCACAATAAAGGCGATCGGAATGTAAAACTTCTGCTGCCACATCACCAATCGATCCTTCTGTAAATCCTTCACATTATCCAACGGCTTCGGTGCATTAAGCTTAAACAAAATCCACCCGATATGAGCCCACAAAAAACCCTTGGTAATATCATAAGGATCATCTTCATGATCAGTATGCTTATGGTGTCTGCGGTGATCCGATGCCCAATTTAACACCGTGTTCTCAAACGCACATGCCCCAAAAACAAGGGTGAAAAACCTCACCGGCCACTTCGCCTTGAACGACAAATGAGAAAACAAACGATGATAACCCAAGGTGATACTCAACCCGGTTGCAACCATGTAAAAGGCAAACATCCCCCAAACCACGGCACCCGCATCATGAAACCACAAATAAATCGGTGCCGCCACGACACCCAACACGGTCATCACAAACAAAAACACGGTGTTCACCCAGTTCACACGCTCGAAAGGCACTCTCAGACTCATCACAAAAGGGACCCCATCAACATTTTCATCAACGCCGTGGGGGAATAGACGGACCCTAACCCGCATTTGGCACCTGAAAAGCACCAAATCAAGGATCTCTGAATCCAATCGGCAGATCTCCCCATCTTCAGGCAAATTCCACCTTCAAAACGCCCCAGGCCCAATAACCCCCCCGTCATCCTCCTTCCCTCCCCCAATCCACCCCCCAACCCCCTCAACCAATTCACGATTCTCCCGAAACCACTTTTCCAACTCCCGAGGCATCGTCCAACCAGACTGATAACTCACAAAATGCTTCGCCTGCGGGCGAACTCCCTCATTCTTCAAAAAACCATAATACCAATCATACTTCTCTGCCGCGCTCTGACCTTCAAAATTTCTCCAGGCCCCCTTTGCCAACGCCAATCTCTCCTCCCTCGAAAAATCTCCCTCTCCCTCTCCCTCAAACCAATCAAAAAAACCACCTGAGT
>JAHDGN010000404.1:0-1018 GCA_020627645.1 Akkermansiaceae bacterium | reverse complement strand
TCATCGGCCGAAAACCCTCCCTCCCCTTCAAACCACGCAAAAAAACCACCTGGGTTCACTTGAGACCACCCCCTCGAGATCTCCTCAAAATCTCCACTCACGCCTCTACCACGCATCACCGGCAAAACCTTCTCCAACACCCTCACATCACCCATTTGACCACCTAACCCATAAATCATAGACCGTCGAAACTTCCCAAATTTCCCGCCCTCCACCATCTCAATCAAAACCTCCGGAGCCAATCTCGCAGCTTTCCAAAAAAACCGCTCCTTTTCCTCTTCCTTCACCTCATCTCGCCACGATAATCCACCCGACCATTCTGCAAACCCCGCCACCGCTTTGCTCACATCCTGATCCAACCACTCTTCGAACAAAAAAGAAAATTGCCTCCCCGCATGCCACCCCCTTCCAGGGATTGATAAAAGGAACTCGTATGCCGACTGGGGATTTCGCCGAACAAGTTCCCGAAATAACAACTCAACACCTGCATCCGAAACCAAAAAATCTCGCTCACCCCATAACTCCCGAATCCTCGCTTCTAGTTCATCCTCAGACCACATCACAATTCCCTCAACCAGTTGCCCTCGCGCTCCAGACTCTCCATCAGAAAAAATTCCCTCAACTAGCTGCCGAACCGATCCTACATCCTCCACCCCCCTTGAGGTCATCTCACCATTCCTGCCTCTCTCAACTCGAGAACTCATCTCACCAACACCACCTGCCCCCTTCGCCCCCTCACCACGATTCACTCCAAAAAACCAACCCAGCGCACCAGCAAAGACACAAATGATCAAATAAATTCCAACCACTTTTTTCATCACAACATTAATCAAAATTAATCACCGCCTGATGGTCAGGTCTCAAACGATTTTTCAACATCCACCTATCAAAACCCTCCCGATCAGCTCTACGCCACTCCCTTAAAAACCCCACCGGACTTTCAACTTCAGAATTTGACTGAATATAGCGAACCCCCGACTCTTTCCTGAGGCCTAATCTCGATGCCATATCCAACTTT
>JAHDGN010000403.1 GCA_020627645.1 Akkermansiaceae bacterium | reverse complement strand
ATTCATTCGTAATGAATAGGTCGTCGGTTCAATTCCGACCAGCGGCTCCAGTGGTATTACTCAGCCCTGTTCTTAGTGCGGATGAAGAGATCTACCACAGTGGGATAGATTCCTAAATTGGGGGCAGTTTTTGACTGAAAAATGTTCTCAGACGGATGTCTTGATGTTCTTTTTGGGGAACTCAAATTGAAAGAGTCTCGAGGGGTGGTAAGGAGTAGGGTATTTTTTAAAATCCGACAATATTAGTCATTCTGAATGATTTAAATTTTAGAAAAATTCACCTTTTCGTTGCAGGCTTAGTGGTCGCTTGATGAAAGGCGAGTGGTAATGGCTACGCTATTTAGAATCTGAGTGGTTAAGATGAAGGTAATTTCTAGGAAATTTTAAAATAAACTTAAGGTAAAGGTTGCCTTTTTATGAAAATCATGCTACCCGAGGCTGGTCATGAAAAAGACATCCATTATCCTAGCAGTTGGGTCTGGTCTCTTTTTTGGCCAAGCACAAGCCGAAATCGAATCAGAGTTTCATGTTGGTTATAATACCGACTATGTTTTCCGTGGTGTAGACCTTGGAAGAGATGCTTACGAATACGGCTTCAACTTCGGTGGAAGCTGTGAATGCGGAGTAGATTGGTCCGCTGGTATCTGGGGAATTTCTCCGGATGGCCCTCTCGACGAGGAGCTCGACATCTATGCCGGACTTTCTAAGTCTTTTGGCGGACTTACGGTGAGTGCTGGTTTCACAGCCTACACATACGATGCTGCTCCAGACGATGCAGAAGTGTACCTGGGTCTCGCTGGTGAGATCGCAGGTCTCAGTGCCGGCGTGACTGCCTTCTTCGGTACTGACGGAGTCCTTCAAGAGCAGATTCTTCTTGAGGGAACTCTTGGGTATTCTTTTGAGTTCAACGACAAGGTTTCCGCATCTCTTGGCTTAGTCTATGGCTATGTCGCTGATGAAGGTGATGGCGGATATGCTGCAGACACTGGTAGTGCTTACTACTCATTGTCTCTCGGAGTTGACATTGCTCTTAACGAGGACCTCACGCTTTCTCCATACATTTCGTATGTCGATGGTGATGCCGATACGCTTGTTCCTGGAACTTTGGTTGCAGACGAAGATCTCATCGGTGGAGCTAAACTCTCTTTCTCGTTCTAAGAGTTAGAGGACATTCATATTTAACTTTAAAGGTGGGGCTTATGGCCCCGCCTTTTTTTGTGTAGTGGTGGCTTGCGGGTTGTGGCTGGAAGATGCACGGTCGCGGGCATGTCAATTGATGTTTCATTGTTGAGTCAGATTTGTGAGATTGCGGGAGCTCCTGGTTTTGAAAAACCAATTCGGGATTTGGTTCTAGCTGAGTTGGAGAAAGGGAAATTGGCGGATGAGGTAAGGGTTGATGCGATGGGGAATGTCATTGCGTTGAAGAAAGGGAAATCAAGTGACAAGCGATCGATGGCGGCAGCTCATATGGATGAGATTGGCTTTATGGTGACACATATTGATGACAGTGGGTTCGTGAGATTTGACCCGTTGGGGGGATTTGATCCGAAGACGTTGACATCTCAGCGTGTGATTATTCATGGGAAGGAAGATGTGATTGGCGTAATGGGGTCAAAGCCAATCCATTTGATGGCGCCCGAGGAGCGCACGAAGGCGCCAAAGTTAACTGACTATTTTATCGATCTGGGATTGCCGGTGGAGAAGGTGAGAGAATTAGTTTCGGTTGGAGATCCGATTACTCGTGATGGCCGTCTTATTGAAATGGGCGATTGTGTGAACGTGAAGTCGTTGGATAATCGAGTGTCGGTTTATGTATTACTTCAAGCGTTGAAGGATTTGAAGAAGAAGCGGAAGAAACCAGGTTATGATTTTTATGCGGTATTTACGGTGCAGGAAGAAGTTGGTCTGAGGGGGGCAAATGTTTCGGCGTTAGAGATTCAGCCTGATTTCGGTTTGGGCTTGGATACGACCATTGCGTTTGATGTGCCCGGGGCGAAGCCAGAAGAGCGGGTGACTCAGTTGGGAGAGGGGGCGGGGATTAAGTTGATGGACGCTTCTGCGATTTGTGATTATCGGATGGTGGCCTATTTAAAGGATGTTGCTGAGAAAAAGAAGATTCAGTGGCAGCCTGAAATTCTCAAAGGAGGAGGGACTGATACGGCTGGGTTACAGCAACGGACGCCGGGGGGATCGATCGCAGGGGCGATTTCGATTCCGACGAGGCATATTCATCAAGTTATCGAAATGTCTCACAAAGAGGACATTCGTTGTTGTATCGATCTTCTTGTTGAGGCTGTCTGTGGATTTGATCGCTGGGACTGGAGCCATTGATTTCCGCCTCATGCCGCAAGGGTGGGGTGATCTTAGTCACCGATTTTGGGGCTGTTTTCCTGATTGATGCAAAATTTGTGCTACCAGCTGGAAAGACCTTTTTTCTCTCCAGTGGCAGCATTACATCAGAAGGCTTAAGCCAAGCCTTCTGATGGGCTGGGGTATTTAGTCTGAGGTTTCTCTGACAAAGAGTTTTGGAACCCATGGGCTAGACCTTGGAGCTAACTTGACGGAATCACTGGTTTGTTCGGGAATCATCGTGACGGTCACTCCATTGGTTGGGCCATCTAGGCCATCAGCCTTAAACCAATTTTTGAGATCAAGGGACCATTCATAGGTTGGGATTTCAGCACCAAGGGGTAGCGTGAAAAATAGGGGTGCTACTCCATTCTCAACTGTGGATTGTTGTTGAGTTGGATCTGGAGTCTCTGCCGAAACACTCTTTGCTGAGGTTGAGCTATCGGGAGTTCCAATGACTTCGACTTCTGCCAGAGAGAGCATTTCGAAGCCTGCCCGGCTGTTGCCCAAGGTCTCTACGCGGACGGTTCGTCCAGTGACCGTATTGGGAAGGGCCCAATTTTCTGAGAGCGTGGTGAATCCAGAGGTGGTATGGAAATCTCGAGAGATCAGGGTGTTTCCAGAGGCACTAAGAATCGAAACGCGGTAGTTAGACAGGCGGTTGGCACAGCAGTCAGTGCGGTTATGGAGGGTGATTTCGTCGATTGGACGATCGTTTCCAAGATCAACCTGCCACCATGAATTGGCACCAACGGCAGTATGGGTGACGGATAGGTCCCAGTAGCGCCCATTGGTGTTGCCGTCGATTGCTCTTGAGGCCAC
>JAHDGN010000402.1 GCA_020627645.1 Akkermansiaceae bacterium | reverse complement strand
TTGATTGGTTGTGGTGGAGTTTTTGATGTGCCAGGTTCCGACGGAGATTCGATAATCTGTCTTGGATGGGGCAAATAGTGAATTGAGGAAGTGTTGAGCAATCACTGAATTGGAGCTGATGATGGGAGCTCCGGTCAGTGGTTGGTCTTTTGTCTGCTCCTGGCTGGTACAGGAAATAATGAAGAGACTGAGGGTGGTGATGATGATTGGTTTGATCATGGCTGAATATGGTTGTTCTTTGGTTATTAGCGATCGACTCTGGCGGAACCTCCACCGACGAGTTTCGCGACTTCGTCGCGGGTCACCATGGTGGTGTCTCCGGGGGTGGTCATGGCGAGGGCTCCGTGAGCAGCTCCCCATTCGACAGCCTGAGCTGGATCGTTGTATTCTAAGAAACCATAAATGAGGCCGGAAGCAAAGGAATCACCGCCTCCGACTCGATCGAAGATTTCGAGGTGTTCGCGATTGATGGATTGGTGGAACTGTCCATCGTGCCAGACAAGAGCGGCCCAGTCGTTATCGGAAGCAGTGTGAACTTCGCGCAGGGTCGTTGCGGTTGCTTTAAAATTCGGGTATTCGGCAACGGCTTGGTCGATCATCTTTTGGAAGTTTGAGATACCAATACCGGTAATGTTTTCTTGGTCTACGCCTTCGACCTCAAACCCGAGGCAGGCAGTGAAGTCTTCTTCATTTCCGATCATGACGTCGACGTATTTTGCGATCTCGCGGTTCACTTCCTGGGCTTTTGCTTCCCCTCCACGTGACTTCCAGAGGGACGGGCGATAGTTGAGATCGTAGGAGACGATGGTGCCATATTTTTTGGCTATTTTACATGCTTCGATGGTGAGTTGGGCATTCCCTTCAGAGAGGGCGGCGAAGATTCCGCCAGTGTGAAACCAGCGGACGCCGAGGGTGCCAAAGATGTATTCGAAGTCGAAGTCGTCGACGGTGAGTTGACTTGCGGCGGTGTGGCCTCGGTCGGAAGTTCCTTTGGCGGCTCGAAGGCCGAATCCTCGTTCGGTAAAGTTGAGGCCATTCCGGGCGGCGATCCCGAGTCCGTCAAAGGGGACCCATTTGATGAATTGGGTGTCGACACCTCCCTGAAGAATTAGGTCTTCGAGGAGTCTTCCAACTTCATTGTCGACAAATCCTGTTAGAACGGCGGCGCGTTTGCCGAAGCAGCGGCGAAGTCCGCGGGCAACGTTGTATTCTCCGCCACCTTCCCAGGCTTGAAATTGGCGAGTGGTGCGGACGCGGCCGTCACCTGGGTCGAGGCGAAGCATGATTTCGCCCATGGAGAGAATGTCGTACTGGCAGGATTCGGCTGGTTTGATGTTTAGCATGAGATGAATTTCGGTTTGAGGTTTGTTGATTTCGGGCGGACTGTTTTCGGCCTCGGCTTTTAGTGGCTAGTTTTTAGCGTAGCTGTCGCTCCGAGGGGGTGGTTTAGGTTGTGGGGTTCGAAGTTGGTCTTAGAGCAGGTTGTTGGCGCAGAGGACGTCTGAGTCGCCGGAAAAATAATTGATGGCATTGTTAAGGCATCGATTGGCTTGGCGTTGGACGGATTCGTGAGTTCGGGATCCGATGTGTGAGGTGATGATGCAGTTGGGAGCTCCGATAAGGGGGTGGTCAGGAGCGGGTGGTTCGGTGTCGAGAACATCAGCTCCGTAGCCGCCGAGCTTCCCTGAATTTAGAGCGCTGCAGATGTCGTTGGTGTTGACAATTTCGCCTCGAGCGCAGTTCAGGATGATGACGCCATCGCGCATTTCGGCAATTTTGTCGGCATTGATCATGTTTTCGGTTTCCTCATTGAGGAAGCAGTGTAAAGAGACGACATCAGAGTTATGAAGGACTTCGTCCATGGATTGGCATTGTTTCACCTGGTTGGCGGATGCGAAGTCCTGGTCGAAGTATGGGTCGAAGGCGATGACATCCATGCCGAAGGCTCGGGCTCGGATGGCGACTTCTTTTCCGATTCGACCAAGACCTAGGATACCAATTGTCTTGCCCATGATTTCATTTCCGACTGGTTTTTTCCATCCGCCAACCCACTTGGCGTTTTGAACGTCAACCGCGTTTGCTTGAATTTTTTTGGTGATGCCGAGGAGGAGTCCGAAGGTGTGTTCGGCAACGGTGGTGTGATTGACGCCGGGAGTGAAGAGGACGGGGATTTTCTTTTCGGTGGCGTAATCGACATCGATTTTGTCTAGGCCGATTCCATACTTTGAGATGGTTTGTAGCCGGGGGAGTGATTTATCGATCACTGCAGGAGTGATGGCGTCGTCACCGCAAAGGAAGGCGTCGAACTCACCGGCAAGTTCGAGCATTTCGGCTTCCGAGAGTGGGCCTCGGGCTCGGACGATCTCCCAGTCTTGTGAGTTGAGGAGATCTTGGTGAGTTCCAGGGGTATCTTGAAAAGAGGTTGTGGTGAGAAGAATACGTTTGCTCATGAGATGGTTATACGGACCGAGGCGTAGTAGTGGCTGGAAACGTTTTTGAAAAGTCTAAGTGATTCAGCGGGTGAGGATTCCTTTTCGGGAGGGAGCGCGGACGGCTTCGAGGAGGATTTGAGCAGATGAGGACCAGGTGTATGAGTCCGCTTCAGCAAGGGCTTCAGTGCGGGATCTTTTTGTGTTGAGTAGGATCGAGTAGGCTCGTTTCAGCTCTTTTCTTTGTTCGACTGTGAATCCGGCTCGCTTGAGGCCAACGGTATTGAGTCCGGAGAGCCGGTTGACTTGGTGGGCGACGCAGAATGGAGGAATGTCTTTGCTGATGGTTGAGTTACCCTGGGTCATGGCAAAGTCACCGATTTGGATAAATTGGTGAACGACTGTGGCTCCGCCAAGGAAGACTCTGGATCCTATTCGAACAAATCCGGCTAGGAGGGTGTTATTTGCAAAAATGTTGTGGCTTCCAATGTTGGTGTCGTGGCCGAGATGGGTTCCAGCCATGAGGAAATTATGATCACCAATGAGCGTGTTTTGGTTTTTGGATGTCGCGCGGTGGATGGTGACATATTCTCGGAAGGTATTATGGTTTCCCGCGCTGACGCCGCTTGAAGTTTCGGGATCAAAAGAAAGGTCCTGGGGTGCGCCGCCAATGATGGCTCCCTGATGAACATGGTTGTGGGAGCCCAGGGTCGTACCTGAACAGATGCGAGCATGAGGATCGAT
>JAHDGN010000401.1 GCA_020627645.1 Akkermansiaceae bacterium | reverse complement strand
GGACCGCTTTGCATTCTAGGAGGCACCTATAGCGACCGTATCCTGAAAACCTTTCATGCGGCAACGGCTGCGGGTCATTTTGACAGCACATCAAAATACGAGGCCTATAAATCAACCTTAACCCAGACCTTAGATAAAATCGCCAGCGAATACAATGCGAAGAGATCTTTAATCCTTAAAAGAGATCCGAAGCTGAAAGAAGAATACGCCATCAATATCACTCTTCGGAATCATAAGTTTGTCAAAAAAATCAAGAAACAGGAAGGAACAACACTTTTGCTTTGCACCATTGATCATGTGCACGACCTCAAAAATCAGCTAAACCAAGACGGAACTCCGTTCGCTATCATCTATCCCAAGGGCATCAAAGTAAGATCAGATCAGCAGACAGACACTCAAATCTTTTCGGATATGATCTCAAGAGGCTGCCAGCTCAAGAGCGTTAGAATTCGAGTAGGTAAAGTTGAAGGTCGTCTCATAACGTGGAAGATCCCGATAGATTAGACTGACATTTTTCAAGCTCCAAGAAATCATAACCGGGGGTAGCTTTTCAAAATTTACCGGAACTGGTGGAAGAGCGGGGTCGGCCCACTCATCTCAGGGTAGAGATGGACGCCTCGATAGACGACAAAAATGCCTAAAAAGCTAAAACACTCCCATCCCTTCTCAGCCCTCGCTTAAGAGCTTAACCCAAAAGCTTAGAAAAATTGTTGAGACTAGACGTGATATCCCCCTGCTCCCCCCTGTAAATGATCATCTCACCGAGGGAGAGAATCGCGGCAATTCATCCAGAACAAACGCCACATCGTCCGCCAGATCCTCACCTTTCACTCCAGACTCCGTTTCATTGGCCCATAAAACCTCCCCAGTCTTCGGATCGACTAAGACCGCAGCAACCCGCCCAACGTCCTCCTGCATATCGACATCGTCACCCCCTGAAAAGATCCCACTTAGAACCCCCTGAATAATCTGGTCCTTCACATTCACGTTATGCCCATAGCCCAACAAGAAAAGATGATATCGATCTTGCGGGAGACCCAACTGCGCAGAACCCGGAACCTGAACCCCACTCACATTTCCACGATTCCAATCCCTCGCCGCCACTGTCGAAAACGCTCTCAAAAAGGCCCCTTTCTGGCTAGGAGAAGGTGCTTTCCCCATCCGCCGAAGCTCGACCACCCCCTCGTGAGAGGAATCCCCGAAAACACTTTTTCGTTCATTTGACAAAAAGACACTCTGATGGGCGGGGCGACTTAGCCCCAAACTCTGATACCCCCGAGAGGTACCAAACCCTTTCGATCTCAACACCTTCGTCGCAGCCTGAATCATCTTTTCACGAGCACCTCGAGATTCCGAAACGAGCAAAGCATCGTTAAAATCAATCAACAATTCATTGGTCAAAGTCGCATCTGTCGAAACCACAACCTGATCGAACTGATGCGGACCATTATAAAACGTCCCATATCGCGCCTGTGGACCCGCACATGACACAAGCAAAAACCCTCCCAGGAGAGCAAACAAACAGAATTTCATCTGTCGGAGTTTAGTTTATTACCCGCAAAAAACAAGTCACCCCATCTGACCTGGAAAAACAATCGGCTCCTCACCCGTATTTCCCCTTCAACCTCGAATCCTACCTCTTAGCCAAATCCTCCTGGATAGCCTCCATCACATCCTCCTCCGGTTTGAAGTCCGCAGCATGATAAGAACTGCGAACAAGTGGCCCACTTGCCACATGTCGAAACCCCTTTTCCAAAGCCACCTCTTTCCATTCGTCAAATTTCTCTGGAGTCACATAGTCAACGACCGGTAAATGCATCGGAGTAGGCCTCAAATATTGCCCTAAGGTCAACACCGTGACATCAGACTCCCTCAAATCATCCATCGCCTTCTTGATTTCATCCTCTCGCTCTCCCAATCCCAACATGATCCCACTCTTAGTAGCAACCTTCCCCTCTGCCATCTCCTTCGCCTTCTTCAAAACCGACAATGACCTCGCATACTGCGCTCGGCTACGCACCAATGGAGTCAATCGCTCTACCGTCTCAAGATTGTGGTTAAAAATATGAGGCCTTGCAGCCATCACCATCTCCAACGCCCAATCTTTATCGTTAAAATCAGGAACCAAAACCTCAATAATGATCCCCGGGTTCCCTCACTTTTTCAATCACCTGCTGGAAGTGCTCCGCACCTCCATCCTTCAGATCATCACGCGCAACCGCCGTAATCACCACATGGTTCAAATTCATTCGCTTTGTCGCCTCCGCCACTCGATCAGGCTCGTCCACCTCCAATGCATCTGGCTTAGCCGTTTTGACCGCGCAAAAACCACACGCCCTAGTACACTTCTCCCCAGCAATCATAAATGTCGCCGTCCCTTGCCCCCAACACTCCCAACGGTTCGGACACTGCGCCTCTTCACAAACCGTCACCAAATTCAAATCCTTCACCATCGACTTGGTGTCCCAAAACACCGGATTATTCGGCAACCTCACCTTAATCCAATCCGGCTTCTTCTCGGTATGCAAAGAAGCATCCATCTTCATCCGAGGTCCAAAAGTCCGTCCACTACCGCAGCCGCTCATGACGCCTAGGTAATCCGACTTCTACGAGTTGGCAACCTCAATTCCTCGGTCAGCAACCACCCAATTTAAAACGATCTCCTATTTGCTCTCGCCGTCGGCAAAAACTCCCTCAATTTCTGAATCCTCGTCGCGCTCACTGGATGCGTACTCAAAAATTCTGGCTGACTAGCTTTCTGCCTAGCCCCCATCCGCTCCCAAAGGGTAATCGCTTCCTCAGGATCATATCCTGCCCTAGCCATAAAAATCGTTCCAATTCGATCAGCCTCCAACTCCTGAGATCTCGAAAAGGTCAGACCAAAGGCAATCTGCCCACCCTGCTGAGCCAACTGACCCAGCTGCTCTCCACCCCCATCACCACCCAAAACCGCACCCAAAATCGCACTCCCTAAGGCAATCGTCTGCTGATTCTGCAAACGCGCTTGGGCATGGTTAGACGTCACATGCGCCATCTCATGCGCCAACACAGCCGCCAGCTGTCCATCCGTAACCGCCACATTCAACAACCCCGTATTAACCCCCACTTTACCACCCGGCAACGCAAAGGCATTGGCCGACGAATCTTCAAACACCACAAACTCCCAACTTCCATT
>JAHDGN010000400.1 GCA_020627645.1 Akkermansiaceae bacterium | reverse complement strand
AGCCGACGTCACCCCCTTCCAACTCGACAAGGAACTCTCCAACGAAGACCTCCGGCTCAAGCACCGTTACCTCGACCTCCGACGCCCCCGCCTTGCCAAAAATCTCCAACAACGACATCTCATCACCAAAGCCACCCGAGACTTCCTCTCCGAAAGTGGTTTCATCGAAGTCGAAACCCCCATCCTCTCCAAAGCCACTCCCGAGGGGGCACGAGATTTCCTCGTCCCGTCCCGCATCAACCCGGGCAAATTCTACGCCCTTCCCCAAGCACCGCAGCAATACAAACAAATGCTCATGGTAGCCGGAGTGGAAAAATACTTTCAGATCGCACGCTGCTTCCGGGACGAAGACCTCCGAGCCGACCGCCAACCCGAATTCACCCAGGTCGATATCGAAGCGTCTTTTGTTGGCCAAGAAGACATCATCTCCCTCATCGAGGGAATGCTTGCCTCCGTCTTCTCACAGGCCCGCGGTGTTGAAGTCCCAACACCCTTCCCCCGCCTGACCTGGCACGAGGCCATGGACAAATACGGCTCCGATAAACCAGAACGCCGCATCGGCATGGAAATCGTCGACCTCTGCGAAGAACTCAAAGGATCCAAATTCGGCGTCTTCTCAAAAACCATCGAAGCCGGCGGAGTCGTCAAAGCCATCAACGCCAAAGGCTTCGCCGGCCTCTCCGTCGGCCAGATCGATAAACTCACCAAAGTCGCAACCGACGCCGGAGCCAAAGGACTTGCCTATATCCAGGCCCGAGAGGAAGACAAAGCCACCTGGCGCTCACCATTCGTCAAATTCCTCAGCGAGGAGGAAATCGAAGCCCTTCGCTCCAAGCTCAATATCGAACCTGGAGATCTTATCCTCTTCGCCGCCGACAAATGGGAACCCGCCTGTGACGTCATTGGCCGCGTTCGTCTCGAAGTCGCTTCCATGCTCGATCTCCCTGCAGATAAGGACTCCCTCGACTTCCTCTGGGTCACCGAATTCCCACTCCTCGCTTTTGACGAAGAAGAACAAAGACACGTCGCTGTCCATCACCCCTTCACCCGCCCTCTCAAAGAAGACGAAGACAAACTCAAAAACGGTCAACTCGACGGCCTTCGTGCCCAGGCCTACGATGTCGTCCTCAACGGCTACGAACTTGGTGGTGGTTCTATTCGAATCCACGAATCCGACCTCCAATCATCCATGTTCACCGCCCTCGGAATCTCCGAAGAAGAGGCCAATACCGAATTTGCCCATATCCTCGAAGCCTTCCGTTTCGGAGCCCCACCCCATGGTGGAATCGCCCTTGGCCTCGACCGTGTCGTCATGCTTGCCTGCCAAGAAGACTCCATTCGCGAAGTCATCGCCTTCCCCAAAAACAACAAAGGAGCCGAACTCATGACCTCCAGCCCCGCCAAAGCCACGGACAACGCCCTCCGCGACCTTCGGATCAAATCAACCTACGTCGAAAAACCAAAAACCGACGGAGAAGAACCAAGCAAGTAGCCTTGCCACTTGAACAACCTTATTTTCTACTTCTCTCGTGAAAGTGACTAAGCTAGAGGCAATCATCCCCTGGCTATTCGTGTCCCAAGCTTTTGCCGAAATCGAAACTGAAATCCCCATTGGTATCGAAGCTGTCACTGGCTTCCGTTCTAGTTACATCCACCGAGGATACGAATTAGCCTCCGCCTCACTCGACTTCCAACTCGAAGCTGAACTCGTTCTTTCTGACAACTCGTCACTGCACTTCGGACTTTCCCATCTCGCCGAAAGTAACGGTCAATTTTCTGAATCGACGATCTACTCCGAATACATCCGCTCGATCACTAAAGACTTTCGAGTTGGCACAAGTCTGACCTACCGCACTCGCTCTAACTCACAACTCAACGGTGGGCTCGACCTCGGAATTTTCGCTTCATACGACCTGAACGATGACTGGCGGTGGCGAACAGAAATCAACTACGATTTCGGAGAAAGCGCAGCCTATTTCGCAACCGAAGTCGAATGGTCAAAACCTATCTCAAAAGACGCCTTCATCGCCGCAAAGAGTGGATTCAGTCTCACCTCAGGCTATCCCAACCCTTCCGGATTCAATGACTTCTATTCCCGATTCAGCCTGACTTACGCCCTGTCCGACCAAGTTTCCTTTACCCCATTCTTTGGATCAACAACTTCGTTAAATAACGAAGGATCAAACAAAGCATTCGCCGGAATTTGGTTCGAAGTCATTTTTTAGACACTCCTAAGAGTCGTCCCTCAAAAAAGGTTTTGAACCCTCCTTTGGCTAATCAAGATCACGAGTTTCTCTGGGTCCTAGTCCCTTCTTCCCGGGCCCAGGCCGTCCCTTTCCTCGTGGCCCCGGACGTCCCTCAGCCCCACGGCGGCCTCGCGACCCCTTACGATCCTTGAGCTGCCCTTTGCGATCTGACCTAAACTCTCCAAAATTCAACTTCCCATCTCCATTCCGATCTAGCGAATCAAAAAACCTTTTCCGCTTTTCAGCATTCATCTCAGCTAAAAATTTGCCCTTTGAAAACTCGTCGAGAGTCAAAAATTTACTCTTGTCAGCATCCATCTTCGCAAATGCTTCTCTCTTCATTTTCACCCAATCGGCTTTCCTTTTTGGCATATCCTTTTTGTCCAAAAATCCATCTCCATTGCGGTCCATCCTCGCGAATATCTGCGCCCGCTTCTTTTCATCCATCTCCTCAAATTTAGGCACCGCAAACATTTCATCTCGACTCACTCGCCCATCGCCATCCGCATCTGCCACTTTGAGCCACATCGGCGGTCTCGGGCCATGTCCCCCCTTGCGATGCAACTCACGCTTCTCAAGAAAACCATTTTGATTCTTGTCCAATCTCTCAAACAACTTTCTCTGTTTTTCCTCATCTAGCTGCTTCACCCTTTTACCTTCAGCAAACTCCTCCAAAGAAATCTTGCCGTCACCATCCTTGTCAGCCTTCTTAAAATGCTGATCCTTCCTCTGATCCATTTTCTTCCGAATCTCATCCCGAATCTTCCCCCGTTCCTTCCCGTTCGGACGTTCGGCATAAACACCCCCTACCGATAAGGACAAAAAAATGATCGCAAATTCTTTTCTCATGACAACTTGATTGGCTCGTTTCATCAGAACAAACCACCAGAAACCAGTTAAGTTTCTAAAAATTTCAGTCAAATTGGCATAGACTGACGACTT
>JAHDGN010000399.1 GCA_020627645.1 Akkermansiaceae bacterium | reverse complement strand
CCGACCATATTTTTTTAGGTCATCCATCACCTCTGGAAGGCGTTTTTCGCTTCCGTGTTTTCGTTGGAATCAGGCGTAGTCCACGATGAGATCGATTCCATCTTCAATCAGGTTATCGACAAACACTCCGATACCTTCAATTTTGAGGTCACTCACGCCTTTGACTCCGGTAAGGGCGGTTTGGGTAATTCCTTCTTTAAGAGCTGCGTGGACGGGTCCCAGTTCTTGGAGAGAGAGCTGGCTTAGAACCACCCGATAGTGTGCACGTGTAAAGCCATGGGGGTCGTCAAGTCCAAGAGTGATGGTCTCCCACAGATCTGATCGGCTAATGTCGTTGAGAAGGGCATTGCGGTTAGCGAGAAGGCCTTGTGGTTTACGGTGTGGACGTGCGAATAGTGTTTCTGAGACGGTTCTTTTTTCGAGAGACATGGGGTCTTGCGTGAGATCTGTTGGGGTTCGTATGATGGAAATGAGGTCTGGAATGGCAGCTTTGCCATAGGAACCGATTTCCCTCAATGATTCGATGACCATGAGTCTGACGCTTAGATTTTGGTGGCTAAGTAGATTACGGAGTTTTTGAACGGCTTGTTGTTTTTGAGACGGACTACCGTTTGTTTTTGCGGCGGCTAACGAGGCGCCCATGATGCTGTAACGATTCGAGGAATTTAGGAGTGAGAGAATTTGCGGGTAGACGTTTGCTTGTCTTCTTGCCAGTTCGTTGATTGAGCGTAGGCGAAGAGGTGGTGACCAGCTTGAGAGATTGTTCACAAGAGTTTGAGTTGATTGTGATGGGAAGTAGCCTTGATCTTCAGAGATGTCTTGAAAATATCCACGTCCGGCTGAGATGGTCTCGCTAATTTCGGAGCTATTGAGGGGGGGCATTGAACTGGGTTGCTTGCCAGTAATGTAAAGGCTTCTGAGGGGAAGGGCGTAGGTGAGGAGGTAGGCGCCGGTGTGATCCCATCTCGTGGTCGGTGTGAAGTATTCGCTAGTTCCTTTGGCGCCCGGTTGGTAGTCAAAGCTACCGTCCCATTTTCTTGCGAAGTCATAATACCAAGATTGTTCCTTCCAGCAGGCGGTGGTCATTCCTTCACCGCAGCGTGATTGGGCCAACATGTTCCAGATGGGTCTAAAATAGAGTGAACTGTATGTGATTTCTCGCTCTTGGTAGCCAGCTGCAGTCATTCGGGAAAAGAACTCTGTTTGGGCAGGTTTTCTGAGGAGGTCGAAGAGGACGGCGGCAGCGGCAGTTTTTCCATTGGTGGTGTGATCGGTCCAATATCCGTGGTCACCATATGTGACTGAACCCCGTTCGAAATAAATCCCGAAAAAGCGTTCAAGCTTGGTGATTGCTTGGTTGACAGTTGGGTTGTTGACTCCTGCCTCATGGGAAAGGACCAGGCCGATTGCTGCCTGTACACCGGCCATATTTAAGGCGCCGTAGCCGCTGGGCATTCCAAAATGGTTTGCAAATCCATGTCCCCAACTTCCCATGGTTCCTTGCCCATTCGCGACCTCAGTGGCGATGCGATTCAGGCCAGGGCGGACGGAGGTGTCTCCTGTGGCAAGGATGTATTCAGAGAGAAAAATCATGGCGTGCCCGTAGTTCCACGTCTGCCGGCTTCCAGATGAAAAGTTGGAGACTCTTCGAGCATAGTCCTCAAGAGCTGACCTGTATTGAGGTTTGCCGCTGGCGAGGAGTGCCAGAGCGTTGAATGAAGTTGGGATATCGATACTTCTCAGGCCTCTGCTTGCGATTCGTTCACATCCTAGCTGAAAGATTGCTGCGGTTTTAGGGCAGTCGTAAGGTGAGGTGGATGAATATTGCCCCATGGTGCGGAGGTTGAGCGAGACTCCGATGGTAGAGTTTGCTCTCCATACGAGGAGGTTGAGTTGCCCATTATTTGCGCCAGCTTCAGCGTTCGCTATTGCTTCTGAGTATGCGATCCTGGCGTCAGATGTGAACCGGGAGTTACCAATGCCGATAATGACATCTCCGACTTGAAGATTGCCTGTTGCGGGAGAATTTGAGGCAATTTCTGTGACTGCAATTTGCCTAGCGTTATTTGTATGTTTGTTGGAATAGATCCACCCTTTTGCGCCAGTTGGTCCAAGATTCCATCTTGTGCGATCGTCAGAAGGAATTTCTCCTCCTCGTGTGAGATCTGGGACTTGGGAGAACGCAATCGTTGGGGACAATAGGAGAGAGATTGTAATTCTTAGGGGAATTAGGCGGGTCGGGGTGGAGGCGGTCAATTGAGGAAGTGGCATATTGATAGAAGGTGATTCTATTAGTTTATTTATTAGTGAATTTCAAGGGGTAAGTTTTTATCGTTAAAATGTAATTTATTTTGATTGTTTTAATTAGATGAAATCATCATCCTCAATAGGGGGGTTCATGATTTATTTTCGACTCCTAAATATGAGTCTAAGTTGGAATTTTTTTGTTGGATCAATGTTGAGTGGAAAGGTTTGTGGGGTTTGTAATCACTGATCACATCTCGACGTGATAGTTTCATTGCATGAGATTCATTAATCGTAGTTTAAAGGTTGTTGAGCCAAGTGGGAGAAAGGAAGTTTCTCGCAAAATTCGTAGAGGGGAAGGGAAGGCTAGGGCTTTTAGTGGAAGCGCTGGGGCTGTGAATGACGAAAAGAAGAACTATTCAGGATTGATGATGATTTTTTTTGCGATGATGGCTGTTCTTGGATTGGTGGCAATAGGATCGGATTTTTTGAACCCTTATTATACAGTTGGTATTCCTTGTCTGATTGTTTGGGTTTTGAGCTCATTTAAGAGGGGAACAACTGTGGCGCGTTCTTGGTCAGTAAAGATATCGCTCGGAGCGATTGTGATCTTGTTGGTCGTTAAGGGGCTTCAGTCGTTGTAGGTTCGTCTGGTTTTTGTGCCATTTCACAATTAATAATGGTGAAGTGCGTTCTGCCGTGATTGCTAATTGAAGCTAGTAGACGGTAGTCGTCGGCAGGGGTACCCGCGCCACTCCCACCTCCTGCCGTGTCTATTCTAAAAATCGCTCCCTCATTCCGCCTTATTGAACCTAGGATTAGTATATTACTGATCCGAGGAAGGTGTTGGGAGAGCATCTGTCGTTTTTTGAATGACGATTTTTTTGTGAAAAGCGAAACAGCTTGCTCGCTAGGAGTCTGTCGGACTGGAAACGCCGTAATTTTCTGGTCCGAGATAGGCGG
>JAHDGN010000398.1 GCA_020627645.1 Akkermansiaceae bacterium | reverse complement strand
AAAAAAATAGAAAGCAAAACGATACTGAAGACAGTTCAGAACAAAATCCCAACAAAAATTCACCAGAGAACCTTCAGGAAAACTCCGAAAAAGATCCCCAGAAAAACACCCAACCAACCGATTCCAAGCAACCAAAGAAAGAAGAAACCAGAAACGATCACCACCAAACCCACCAGCAACAAAAGAATCAAGCTCGCAAACTTCAACGCGCCAGCACCCTTGCGAGACGAATCGCCGCCGAAAAACAAAAAGCTCTTCTCAAGTCCCTCTCCGAAAACATTCCTAAAGATCTAGAACCCCAACAACCCACCAATCCCAGAAAAAAAGAAAAGTGGAATCGCCTAAAAACAAAAATCACAGATTCTGCCACCCAAGACGCCCAATCCACCCTCCCTCCGCAATATCGCGAAGCGATCAAACAATACTTTCGCAACATCGCCAAACAAAACACCAACGAACAATAACGAAACTCCATCACCCGTTCATGAACTCACACCTCACCATCCTCTTCATGATACTCCTCATGACTCCCCTCTCCTCACAGGAACCATCGATACCATTTCTCGCACCAAATGAGCCCCTTCCCGATACCCTCAGCCCTCGGCAAAAAGCCCTCTTAGTCAAATCCATCGATCGCGGATTGGCCTATCTCCCATACAAACAAAATAGAGACGGAAGCTTCGGCCCCACCAAAGCCTCCCGACCCGCCATTACCTCCCTCGTCATCATGGCCTATCTTTCCCGGGGCCACAAACCTTCCCAAGGATCATACGGCCCCATGATCGATCGAGCCCTCGCCTTCGTCCTGCGGTCCCAAAGGCCATCCGGGCTCATTGCCCATCAAGATATCGACCCTAAATTTCGTCATGCCACCCCCTCTCAGAAATACATCCATCTCAGTAGCTCCAAAGCCTACTCCCACGGAATCTCCATGCTCATGCTGGGTGAAGTCTACGGATTCACCAAATCACGCAGAGCCGACAGTATCCGCTCTACCATCGAAAGAGGACTCCAGATGACCATCAAGCTCTGGGATATCCGTAAAGGCCAACCTCATGACGATGGAGGATTTCGATACCCACGCCCATACCACGACAAAGCTGAGGGCGACGTCTCCGTCACCGCCTGGCATGCCGCCTCCTTGCGGTCCATCCACAACGCCGGATTCGATGTCCCCCAAGCCACCATGCGACGCATCTCTGCATACGTCATTCGAAACGAATCACCCAAAGGTGGCTTCCCTTATACTAGGGGAACCAAACCCACCATCACCACCACCGCTGCCGGCGCCCTCTGCATCTCTCTAGCCGGACAACACAAGCACCCCTCTGTCACCCGTGCTTGCAAATTCATCAACGCAAGACGCAATCGAATCTCCAAAGAAAAATTTCCCTACTATGCCACCTACTACATCTCACAAGCCGCGATTCAAAACGGCGGCCAGTTCTGGGACCATTGCCTAAACTCCACCTATCATTTTCTCATCCCCGCTCAGAAACAAAACGGATCCTGGCCCCCCAAAGGCCTAGCCAGCAATTATGGAACCACTTACTCGACCTCTATGGCCATCCTCTCCCTCACCCCAACTCTCCAAATTCTCCCCATCTACCAAAGATAATCCCTCCTTGACCACACCACTCTCCAAACTCCACCCTCCCGCGCCATGAAAACAACCTGCATCCTATTCCTCGCCACCTTGCTCTCCGCTCAGGCCAAACTCCCCCAAATGTCCAAACCCAAAGAATGGCTCGGATACTTTGCCGGATGGAGCACCCGTGACTTCGACTTCGGCATCCAAGCTCAAGGTGAAGCCAAGATCTCCCCCAAAGATCGCAGAAGTCAACGAGACACCTCAAAACAGATCGACCTCAGATACACCGTCCAAGAAAAATCCAAGGGCCGTTGGATCAATAAAAAATTCGACCAGGACAACGATCTCACATCCAAATTCAAACGTTCGATCAACCCCGAAAAGCCCCTCTCCTTCATCACAACCCACACCGGAGGGACAAAAATCGAATGGATCCATGCCAAAAATGGCAAATCAATGACCATCACTCCTAGAGTAGTCGAAAAAACCACCGCGAACGAAATCCGAATCAAAATCGACTTCCGCATGCCTCGCCTCTACTGGCTCGAAGATGCCAAAGAACGCGAGATCCGCAAAAAACTCGCCAAAGACTTCTTCAAAGGAACTCGCCTCAAAGATGGCAAAAACATCAAATTTAAACTCCGCGACACCGACAAGGATCCCAACTCTGATAAATTCTTTAAAGATGGAGCTTCGCATCTCGAATTCACCGCCAATGGCTTCCGCGACCGAACCTTCATCCTCTCCAATGGCTCTCCCAAGGCCGGCCGGATCGACATCGTCACCAAAGGCCCCCTCCATAAATACTTCACCCTAGCCTGGACCCTCAATATGGATGAACACGGAAAGAACGACGCCCACATCTCATTCACTCTAGAAAAGTAAAACAACCCCGAGAGCCGCCCCCTAAACCAAGCACCCCTAGCCCGGATATTTCATGAATCAGTTTGAGTTCGCCTCAGATCATTGCATTTCAGTAGGCGGACGCCGATTTCGAGGAATGACTGAATGCACATTCTGTCTTTCCTCGAAATCAAGGACAACAACCTGAAATTCAATGAGATGGGACGAAATCGAGCTGGGCTCATGAAATATTCGGGCTAGCCTTTCATCCTCTTCGGCGGAGCCAAATTCAACACATTCTGCAAATGAATCGCCGCCAAAGCCCCCATCGATTCACAAGCCTCAAACGCATGTGAACCATACCTCTCCGCCAATGCCTCTCGCAACTCAACCACATGCTCCCGAGGCGCCACCTCCATCCGATCCATCACCAACAACAATGCCTTCAACCGGTTTCGCTCCACGTTCGCCCGTCGCGCCATCTGAGAATGTTCCTCCACCCGATACTGTAAAATCGTCTGCTCATTCAACACCCCTTTAACGACCTCCACCACCGGACCATTGTCCGGAAAGCGATGGGCCAAATACACCATCAAATCCCCCTCATACGCCTGCTGATCAAAATCAATCGGCCTCACCCGATACTGCACCTCCTCAAAATCCGGCGTAATATCCACCACATAATTCACCGTCCTCATATCCCCCAACAACCTCACAAAACACCTCTCCTCAAACTTCACAAACTCCTTCGCCACTTTTTTCTTACTCTTATCCAGC
>JAHDGN010000397.1 GCA_020627645.1 Akkermansiaceae bacterium | reverse complement strand
CCGATATACCCTGGCCCGAGCTGCAGCATTCGTGGAAACCCTCTTTTTTGCCTTATACTAGCAAAAGCCTGCTCTCCCTGCCTCACCAAAGTCGGCGATGCCGACCGAGTGACCACCTGACCCGTCTGGCTATTGAACGCCGATGGCGCCGCACATCCCAACACCAAGAGCGGAAACAACAAGGTCACCCCTTTCTTCCGACAAAATCCTTTCAAAAAACTTCTCATTCATCCTTCTACAACCAATCTAGCTCACCGTCAACAAAGCCACTGACGCAAAAGATTGTCACCGGTCTCACTCCCGCCCAGACTCCCAACAGAAAGCCAATCACAACGCAGCAATTTACCGATGAATCTTCCCAACTCCATCACCCTCGCCAGACTTCTCATGACTGGCATCTTTCTCGCTGCCATTGCCTCTAACACTCCGACCGGTCTCATCATCGCTTTCGTCGCATTCCTCGTCGCCACCGCATCCGACTGGTTAGACGGATATCTCGCTCGAAAACTCAATCTTGTCACCTCCCTTGGCAAACTCCTCGACCCACTCGCCGACAAAATCCTCGTGGCTGCCGCCTTTATCGTTTTCACCGGAAAGGGCCTCTGCCCAGCATGGATCACCGCAGTGATTATCGGACGCGAATTCCTCGTCACCGGACTCCGACAAATCGCCGTCGAAAAAGGAGTTGTGATCGCCGCCGACAACCTCGGCAAATGGAAAACAACCCTGCAACTCGCCTTTTCCATCACCGCCCTTCTCTACCTAAATGCCCCCAACCTCCAATTCATCCAACCGACCTCTCTCCTCTTCAAATCCCTTCTCTACCTCGCACTCATTCTCACCGTCCTCTCCGGAATCAACTATCTCAAGCAATCAAGTTCACTCCTCCTCGACACTCCTCCAAAATCATAGTCAAAAATCAATGGCCAAACCAAAACTCTTCATTCCAGGTCCCGTCGACGTCGCCCCCTCAACCTTCGCCGCCATGGCCGGCCCTCCCATTGGACACCGAGGGAGCGACTTCGAAGAACTCTACAGCTCCCTTCAACCTGGCCTCCAACAAATCATCGGAACCCAACGCCCCGTCTACCTATCTACCTCCTCCGCATGGGGAGTCATGGAAGGAACCATCCGCAACCTTGTTCGCTCCAAAGTCCTAAACCTCTGCTGCGGTGCTTTCTCCGACAAATGGTTCGACGTCTCCCAGCGATGCGGAAAATCAGCCGAAAAAATCCAAGTCGAATGGGGCCAACCCATCGACCCCCAAGCGGTCAGGTCCAAACTCGAAGAAGGTGGCTTCGATACCGTCACCCTCGTCCACAACGAAACCTCAACCGGCACCCTCAACCCCCTCAACGAAATCGCTCAAGTCGTCAAATCATTCCCCGGCACCCTCCTCGTCGTCGACACCGTTTCCTCCCTTTCAGCCATGCCCATCAACTTTGATGACCTGGGTATCGATGTCCTCCTCGCCGGCGTGCAAAAAGCCTTTGCCCTCCCTCCCGGACTCGCCATCTTCACCGCCTCTCAGGAGGCCCTCGACCGAGCCTCTCTCGTTCCCGACCGCGGATACTACTTCGACCTCAACGAATTCCACAAAAATCACCTCAAAAATAACACCCCCCCCGTCCACCCCCCACCTCTACGCCCTCCAAGAACGACTCCAAAACTTCCAAACCGAAGGACTCGAGAACCGCTTTGCAAGACACCTCCAAAACAATCAAATGATCCACGAATGGGGAGCGAAACACGGACTCCAAATCCTCCCGCCCGAAGGCTACCGCTCGCTTTCTTTGACCTGCTTCGTCACCCCCCCCGAGCTCGACCAAGCAGCCTGGATCAAATCACTTTCCCAAAACCACAACCTCCTCATCAACGGCGGCTATGGCAAAATCAAAGGCAAAACCTTCCGCATCTCCAACATGGGCAACGAAACCCCCGAAACGATGCAACACCTCATCGATGCTCTCGATATCGAGCTCCCGAAAGCCTTAAACTAACGTCACCCCTCTGCAGTTTCCTTTACTTGGCTGGTTTTCGTTCAAATTTGACCCTGACCCTAGACTCCACTTCATCTATACTCTTGAACCAAGCAACATGAGAAATTTTCGCTCTCTGAATAGCCCCCAGAATCGATTTCATCTCAGAGGGTTTCATCAACTCATCAGCTTTCATTGAAATCCACACACCACGCCCCCCCAACATCTTGTGCTGTTCTGATGCATTAGTGAGAACCTTCCTAAATCCGTCAGGATTCCACAGAAGATTAATTAGTCGATGCTTGCTACCCGGGAAATAATCCGAATCAATCAAGATGCTTCCATTTTTCACAGAGAAACCAACCGGGGGCAATTCAGGTTGAACTTCATCTTCCTGAATTTTCTTGGCTCTATTTTCGCCAATGAAGCCGATTTTGGGGATTTTAAACTCCTCAGCGTGCTTGCTAACCGCCAGCAACGATTCAACCTCCGCATCTCCCATAGCTACCAATCTCACAGCAGCCTTTTTCCCTCCCTTCTTGATCATCTTTTGCGACTTGGCCAAAAATAGCGGCATCTTCTCCTTCAAATCCCTCAACACGATTTTTTTCTTCTTACCCTCAACAACTTCTTCCCCTCGAAAAAACTGACCCTTTTCATTAACAAAAACGACAATATCACTGAATTGATCTTCAGCCGATGAGGCAAAATGTGAAGACCAAGAAAAAACCAAAACGACAGCCCACCAGAAAACAGACCTTTTAACTTCCCTCATATTGCGAAGTTAGCAGAAACTAAAGAAAAATCAAGACAACCAGCTCCTTAGCAACAGAGGCTACGGTAAAATCAAAGGCAAAGCCTTCCGAATCTTCAATATGGGCAATCAAACTACTGAAAGCATAAAGCACCTCATCAAAGCTCTCGACGCAACACCTTCAAAATATTTCACCCAAGATTAAAGATGTTCGAACAGTATTCAGTCGTCAAAATTCTTAAACTTCACCGCGATTTTTCATCGTCGACGAGACCAAATCAACATCCGCCTCAACCCGGCGACATTGCGACCATCGTCGAAATTTATCGTAAACCGACAATCGGATTTGAACTCGAAGCCTGCCATGACGACGGGAGCACCAAATGGCTTGAAACTTTTCAACCTCAAGACGCTGATTTGGAACTACTGACCCATTCGCGTCAGGTTAAGGAACGAAGGCCTGATTCTATGGGAGATTCACGGC
>JAHDGN010000396.1 GCA_020627645.1 Akkermansiaceae bacterium | reverse complement strand
CCCGGCGATATTATCTAACTCGGTAGATTTGAACTCCAACGATCTTCCGTTATACGTCGAAACCCTGATCACTCCTTGTAAAGAATTACTCAACCAAATTTCAGAGGCTTGATCCAAAAGATCTATCGGCCACTTCCCCTCTTCCACATCAAGCACACTGACTAACCGTGCTCTCATGACTCCAGGAAGACACCCAGTCTCAAGGGAAGGTGTTTTCAAACCTCCGGCCACTTTAAAGAATACGTTTGTTTTACAACCCTCACAAATCACACCCTCAAGATTCGGCCGGATCACCTCATCAACATTTGAATTCTTTAACAAAATTGAATTTTCAGCATAGGAAACACACTTAATTTGGCTCGTCGGACTAAGATGATTCACCGGCACTTGAGATGAGCAAACCTGATAAGGTTGCTTCTGTTCGACAAAATCATCAGCGGTAATCAATAATTTCTTCCCAGCAGTCATTCTAATTCGGGCAACCATAAGACCGTTTGCAACAACTAACTCCTCAATCCACTCCTGCAACGCCCCCCTTTTTGGCAATTGAATTCCAAACACTTGAGCACCCTGTTCGAAACGAGCATAATGCTCTTCAAAAAAACGAGCCTTGCCAGACTGAAACCGAAGGGTTTCAAAAACCCCTTCGCCTCGGAGGATCATAGGGTCATCTGCCGAAAAAACGACATGACCTTGATCAACAATCTCACCATCTTGACATACGAACATCGACACGACCCTAATTTCTCCACATGATCCCCTCAAGCTTTTGAACTTTTTAGCTCACTTTCATCTAGCAGCTCCAAATGACGGATCTCTCGTTGGCGCTCTCCTTGGAGATTTTGTGAAAGGGACACCGTCATCACTCAGCTCCACCTACCCAAAAACAATCGTCGATGGGATTATTTTACACCGTGCAATTGACAGGTTCACCGACGAGCACCCTCAATTCAAGCTCGCCAAAAAACACCTCGCAAATGAGCGGATCAAATTAGCTGGAATCATCGTGGACATTTTTTTTGACCATTTCTTGGCGAAGAATTGGGAAAAATTCCACCAGGAACCTATCGAAAAGTTCATCGCTAACACCTACACGACGCTAAAGAAAAGGTCTTCCTGGCTACCCCAAGACTTGGTCCAAGTCATTTTAAAACTGGAATCAGAAGATTGGTTGAATCGTTACCGAACCCTTAAAGGACTTAAGAGAACTTTCGAGAGAATCTCCAGGAGACGAATATTTCTGGCACCGATAAGCGACGCGCAAGACGACCTGATCAGTCATTATCAAATCTTCGAAGATGTATTCAACCGATTCTATCCTGAAGCAATTGAATTCTCAAAACGTCATCCATCATACGTGGGCGCATTAACCTCGGAGTAGAAATCCCTCCCAGAAATGTGAGAGAGCATTTTCAGCTCCTTCTCCAGAACATCTCCCGCCCTCTGCCCAAGACTGCACGTCCGTCCACAGGGAGTTTGAGAAGAAAAATTGTCGGTATCTTCCTTCTCATCAAAAATAGTCAGAACCAAACGATCCTTGCGCCGCACTAGATTTATAGGGTGCATCCAGCAGGAAATCGGCTTGTAATACCATGGATGCCTTCCTTCCTTAATGCTTCTTAGTTGCCACTGACATCGATTTTCTGAATCTAAATACACACACCGTGTCCGCTTAAAGTGAACAGGGAACTGTTTGTCTAATTCTTCAAGATTCGCATCTTGAGTCCGGACTTTCCATCTCGTCCCCCCTAAAAACTCGATCCAATCAGGCGTCGACAAACCTCCTAGTATCGACGCCTCCTCCTTCCCCAGAATGACTCCATCATGACAACAAGTTGCTTTGCAAACCTGAAGATCACAAATCGATAACTTTTTTTCAAACGCCACATGATCCACCAGGCATTCCCGAAGTTGGTCACCTAAATCTCTCGAAGCACGAGTGAAAACAGTCTGTTGTATCGATGACATACCAATGATTAGCTATGAATCGCCTGGAAAATAAGATAAATTGTTCTGGCTAAGTTTTCCATGATCAAACAACTGCTCATCCTTCTGCTTCTCTGCGAAGTCCCTCAAAAAGCTCATGGTGTCAGGGTCAGGATTGCGACTCTCAATGTTTTGAATGGAATCGGTCCATCATCTTCGATGAGCCGACAAGCTTTAGAAAGTGTCATTCGCCGAATTGATCCTGACATCATAGGATTACAAGAAATCATATCGAACGACATAGTCAACAGTCACCTCAACAGCCTCGCAAGCAATCTAGGATTCCATTACACCTTTGTTCCGATCTCTGCTTTAGACACTCAAAATAGAGTCGCCCTTCTCTCACGGTTCCCATTTGTCCCCGACTCGACAACCAGCATCGTCTCGCCTCCCGGAGCCAATGATATGACACGAGCTGCCGCAGCCGCAATGATCGACGTTCCCAACACCACCAACGATCCAGTCATCGTGAACGCTCACCTCAAATGTTGCTCTGAAATAATCGACCCCTTTCGGAGAGCTGTTGAAATGACTCGAATCAAAAACTACGTGGAATCGCTCTCACTGCCTAACAAATCGAACATTGTTATCATGGGAGACCTCAACCTACTCGGAGGAAACCTCACCTTCTCCTCACTTCCCCAAGGTCTTCCTCAGTCATACATCTTGGGGACAGACATCAATTTCGACGTCAATTACTTCGAAAACCCTGAAAATTACTTTCCTGACAAAAAAATAATCAACCCGGGCTATTTTCAACAGGACGGAAGAACGCCAAATACCTTTATAGGAAATTCAACGATCCTTGACCACCTTCTCGTATCTCAATCAATCGCTTCCCGAGAACCAGCTACCGAAATATTTAACAGCGAGCTCGAGCCATTTTTCCCAGGACTGAGAAAAAGTGGTCCACCACTTCCTCCCGAAGCATCAGCGAATGCCTCAGATCACCTAATCGTATTTGGAGATTTCGAATTAGACCAACTACCACCTTTGAATATCTCTTTGGATCAAAATACGACGACCGAAGATGGATTGCCTCTAAGCATCACGATAAGAATACCAGCTCCATCAAATAATCCTGTAACTACTGAACTAAGCCTCTCCGACCCGACCGAAGGAATTTTGAGTTTATCTTCACTCGTGATTCCCCCCGGTAGCACTTCTATTTCCACAACATTCCTTCCGCTGAAAGATGGGATCTCAGACGGCCCCCAAAACGTCGAAATCACCGTAAAATCTCCAT
>JAHDGN010000395.1 GCA_020627645.1 Akkermansiaceae bacterium | reverse complement strand
GGACGCCATGGATAACGACCATGGCGTTCTTTTTTTAACAGGTCAAAAAACTCCGAGCCAAACCTCGAAAAATGACAGAGACATTCATCAAGACTCCATCACCACCCCACCCTCACTCAAAACCTTTCAGAATAGCCCACTGGCACTTCAAAAATTTGGGTCTAGTCTCCGAAGGCGACCTATTAGCAACACTTGAAACAGACAAAATAGCAGTTGAGGTGAACGCACCTGTCTGCGGAATTTTGAATCAAAACATGATCGAAGGCTGCGAAGTCGCGCCAGGTGAAGTCATCGCGACAATCTCCCAGAGAAAGCACTGACAAACATCTCAATCCCCGCAAACCAAACGACTCAGATAGCTTTTCGCCCCAAAAAGAGCCAACCTTGGGAGTTGTCCCTATCGAAATCGATTAAAAACAACAATCCTACCCAAGCCTCTTCAACTTCCCTCTCACTCCCACCTTCGCAGCCGTAGATAATCGATCCACAAACAAAATCCCGTTCAAATGATCCACCTCATGTTGAATCGCACGGGCCAGCAAACCATCCGACTCCAAAAGAATAACCCGCCCATCCAACAACTCCAACTTTGCCTTTACAACCGCTGGTCGCCTTACTGGTGCAGTAATCCCCTCAATACTCAAGCACCCCTCCTTAGCAGTCTCCTTCTCTTGTCCAAATTCCAATTCTGGATTCACAAAGATCAGCGGCATCCAATCCTCTAATTCCGCGTCTTCTCCATCCACTTTCAAAAAGCTAATACACTCAGGGTCATGGGACACATCAACGACCGCCATTTGAAAATCTCGATTCACCTGCGGAGCCGCCAAACCCACCCCACTCGCATCACGCATCGTATCAACCATATCCTCACCAAATTTTCTCAACTCATCCGTCACCTCATCCACCCGAACACACTTCTTCCTCAAAACCGGATGACCATACTGTGTAATTTCTAAAACCATAACTACTCGGAAACTGCTCCTGCTTCTGATCGATCGACCAAAAAGTAAATGTCTTTCTGCGTATACCCTGCCTCCAAAGCCTCACTAAAGGCAAACAAGACATGCTGAAAATCACAACCACGATCTACCCTCATTGCCAACTTCACCCCCGGACGGTTCCGCAAATTCCCCACTAAATATTCTTTTAAAAATTCCCGAGAAACCACCAATCCGTCTAACTCCGTCTTCCCTTCAGAATCAACTGACAAAATAGTCCGCGTGACTGTCGTCGTCTTCACCTCCAATGAATGAGCCGAAGGCAAAGCAACTTGAGTCTCCGGCTTAGGAGTCTTGGGCGTCAAATTCTGCATCGTCACGATGAAGAAAAACAACAAAGTCACCAAAATATCGATCAAAGGCACAATCGAAACCTCAGCAACCTTCCGCTTTGGACGATAAAATTCCACAGTCTACTTTCCTTTAAAAAATACACTCTGATGACAAGCAGACACGACCCTCCCCAACAACACCTCCAAACGAGCCGCAAACAATTCAATCCTTCGGCTAAAAATGCTCTGAGCAATCACCGCAGGCACCGTAATCGCAATCCCAACAATCGTCGTGCTCAACGCCTTCGCAATCCCCGACTTAATATTCTCTCCATCACTAAAATCCGAGAACGCCGTCACCAAACCACTTGCTGTTCCCAACAAACCCAACAACGGAGCAATCGTAATCACGACATCTAAAACTGGTAACCCCGAATTCATTCGCACCACTTCCTCTCTCGCCGACGACTGCACCGCCTCTTTCACCTCTCCCTGCGTTCTTCCCGCGTTAGTCAAAGCAACCCCACACAACCTCGCCAAGGCACTCTCCCCCTTCCCAAATTGACTCTGAAGCCCCGAAAACGTCCCCGTCTCCATATGCTGCTCTACTCGGTCGACCTCCGCTTCCAATCGCGCTGGCAAAATTCTCGCCCTCTGCAGTCCCATCCACTTGTAGACGATCACAGTGAGCGCAACCAAGGAACAAACCGCCAACAGCAACATAAAGAACCCACCTGAACTCGCGAATTCCCAGACCTCGCCAAAACTCTCCTTCAATTTCATTGGTGGTCTAATACTTCAAGATCAAAGGGATCTCAAGCGATTCACCTCCCAACTCCCGAACCACCTCTTTTGGCATCTTCGGAATATTCGTAGCCCTCAGCGCATCCAGGGCGATCCCCCACTGAGTAATCGATGCACCTCTCATCGAAACCTTCCGCTGCCCAGATACCACCCCATTTCGGTCAACTTGGAAAATCATGTGAATTCGCCCAGGGGCAATCAACGATAACCTCCTAGAAGTTTCCATTTGCCACGAGGTCTCGAACCTTCTCAAAATGTCAGCCTCATAACGCCCTAACGCAGTGGCTTTCACATTCAACGAACCTTTTCCCTTCGCACTTAGGACCCCCACGACTCTCGTCTTCTCAGCCTCTGTCCGAAACATTCCATCTCTGGCCTCCTTCTTCTCAGCCTTCCCAGACCTCACCTTCTCTGGCACTTGCCGACCCTCCTCAGCCATCTGCTTTTCTAGCTCGATCAATGCTCGATTAATTTCAGTCAAATTTTGATCATCAGACTCCAGAGCCTTCTCCAAAATCTTAGAAACCTCTTTTTCAACTGACTCAAAGCGCTCCACCTCAGCCACCGCCTTCTTCTCAACGACCTCCCCAGGAAGAGATTGCTCCTCCCCATCCCGAGCTTCTTGAGGCGTCGGGCCATCTGCCGCCGAAAATTTAGAATCAAACGTCTTCTTCACCTCGCTCGGATCATCCTTTCCTGAAAGGGCAGGCGCGTCCAGCTCTCCAGCAACCGCCTGATCATCACTCGTTGCCGAGCTATCAAACGCACCCCGCCGGTCGGCCTCAACCGGCACGTCAGTCGATTCTTGACTCGAATCAACCACTGCAAATTGCTCCCCCTGCGGAGACTTTTTCTCAACTTCATCCGAAGCGTCAACCATCACATCTTCCTCAACAACCTCTTCAATCTCGGGTAGATAAACCATCGCCATCTGATACTCTTCCTCCAAAATCTCTTCCTCCACGTCAGCCTGCTTCACTGGCTTCGCAAACAACCACCCCATTCCTATCAAAACCAGCACCGCGAAAATAACGACCACATGCAGAACAACCGCCGTGATGACCGAAAAAACGAAATCTGACCTGCCGCGCTTTACCATCGAACACTCAATCATCACCTCCCTAACTCACTTTTTCAACCTCTACCTCACCCTCTCCAACCATTCTCTTGTCTCATACTTGT
>JAHDGN010000394.1 GCA_020627645.1 Akkermansiaceae bacterium | reverse complement strand
CGCGAATACTTTACGCCGCAAGCGGCGGGGAATCAGACCCAAAGAGATTGAAACTACAGAACATCCTACTCGCTAGTCGTCACCATCCGAAAATAGGCCGTAGGAAATGAAGCTCTAGGAGCCGAAACAGGAGGAAATGTGACCAAATCGGACTCACCCCGATTTTCAACCGTAGCGGCCACTTGAACCGGATTCCAGGTCACCAAATCGGTTGAAAATTCCAAAGTATGGGTCACCCCTAGCAAATAGGGAGAGACCTCTTGCGAAAGCCTGATTTCAAAGGCCGCCCCAGGAGTCGAAACCGAAAATTCAGGGGTGGGAACAAGTTGACTTGCATCAACACCCGCCGATAGCCCATAGACAAACAAATTGAAATTCACAACTCCATCCCCATTCGGATCAGCACCTGGCCCACTCACACTATCATCCGTCAAATCACTGCCTGAAAAATTCTCCGATCTCCAATCCTCATAACCCTGGCCACTTTTCACCAACACTGAAGCCTCTACCGTATTCCCGACCGAATCCTCCGCTTCAATAGTAAAGGACACTTCTTCTCCAAGATCTGCCGCCGATGGATCAATATTCAAAAAGTTTCCAGTTTGCGTAACACTCAATCCCCCACCGCCCGTGATAGCTCCCAACGAGTAATTTAAAGTCGTCGAAGTTCCCGCCTGACCAGATGGCAGGGGAACCTCAGCGATACTGGTAAATCTAAAAAAGCTCTCGGCTGCTGTTTCAAGACGATCGACACCCTGCACAATTGGGACATTTGTAAGTGCCCCCTCACCCTTGTCTAAGCTGAGATTTTCGACCCGAAATTGACCAAGCCCATCCAAGCTCATCGCATTAACCATTGTCTCGCGGCTCACTTTTCCAAAAACCGTAAACCCCCCGTTTTGCGGATCCAAAATGGTCGAATTTTCAGCCGTACTAATGAACCATTGACTCGTCGCACCATCAGGATTTCCGCCAAGTTTCGCCATCGAAATTGTTCCAAAGGTATTGGAGACCTCAAACTCATTGACGATGGGCGTTTGGGTTGGAACACGGGTGACCACCCCCACCCCGTCGCCATTATTTGCCATCTTGAAACCACCACCCTGAATCACAAACCCAGGCATCAATCGATGCACGATTGAATCCACATAATCATCACGATTCACATAACCCAAAAAATTACTCACGGTGCCAACCGAAGTATTCCGGAATAATAAAAAGTCGAAATGAGTCGTTCCCGGAGCACCGCTCACATCAACCCACTCGGCCGTCAACCGAACAGCCTGATCTCGAACTTCCTCAGTCCCCAAATACTCAGTTAAGTCGATTTGCTGCACTCCTCCATCCGGATGAACCTCGATCACCGGAATGATGCGTTTGAGGACCGGAACCACCGGATTTTGAGCCACGGCAGATTGCAAAGCAAATCCCATGAATATACAGAACCTTTTCACCCGGTCAAACTAGCCTCCATCGACATGAGGATCAAATGCCAATTCTTCAGACTGCCGCGCCTTTAAAAACAGCCTCATTCCCGCCAATACATCATAGAAAAAGGCCCGACTTCGAAAAACCAAGCTCTCTTGAGACCAATGAGGAATTTTGCCTGGTGAAAGACATCCGCATCACCCAAAAATTCGAGTAGATCCACATTGAAACTTCAATTTTATGTCAGGAAAACCAACCATTCTCTTTGATCTCGACCAGACGATTATCCCTTGGGATACGCAATTGGTCTTCCGGTCATACATCCTTCAGAAAGAACCCCTCCGGCGATTCCTCACCCTCATCTTCCTCGTTTTCCTACCCCTTGCAAAGCTTCTCGATACCGGAACCATGAAACGCATCTTCCATTCTTATCTATGGCGGATGCCTCACCCAAGACTTCAGAATCACATCAAAAATTTCCTCGAAGAATGGCTCCCCAAAATCACCTATCCTGAAATGATCGAACTCATTGAAAGACACCAAGGTGACGGCCATCATCTTGTTCTCTCATCTGCTAGCCCAGAAATTTGGGTCGCTCCCCTTGGGAAAAAACTCGGCTTTCAACAGTGCCTGGGCACTCGGTTTGATTGGCCCGATCACACGCCCCTATTTCCCGAACTGATAGGAGAAAATCACAAAGGTCTTGAAAAAGTCCACCGTCTTGAGTCGGTCGGAATCCGAGAGGCACTGGCAGGCTACTCTGACTCCAAAGCTGATCTCCCCATGTTGGCACTCTGTAAAGAGAAATACCTCATCAACCCTCTTAGCTCCTTTCACAAGCACGGCGTCGAACAAAAGTGGCCCATACTCACTCCAAAACGCCCTTGGAAAAACCGCCTTCATTTTGGCTTCGTCTGCGCTCTCCAACTCTTTGGACTCTGGAAACCATGATTCATTGTCTTCACGGCGCCGTCGGAACCCCTGAAAACTGGAACTTCCTCAAGCCTCACTTTACCACTCAAGCCCCACACCTTTGGCAGCATCTCAGGGGAAACACCCTTTCGCTCTCTCAAATTGGGCAAAAAATCACCTCGCTAGCCTCTCAAGACGACATTCTCTTAGGCTATTCGCTCGGCGGGCGCATCGCCCTTCACGCCCTGCTCCATGAACCCCAAAAATGGAAAGCGGCCATCATCATCTCTGCCCACCCAGGCCTTCTTGAAGGACAGCAAGCCCGGTTAACATCAGATCAAAAATGGGCCAAGCAAGCGGCTTCTTCGTGGGAGGATTTTCTGACCAAGTGGAATTCCCAATCAATTCTTTCCGGTGACTCTCTTCAACAGGCTTCAATTGAAAATCAACTTGAGGTTTCGAAAAGCTTCCAGCTCTGGTCTCTTGGCAAACAAGAGAATCTCCGTCCCCGATTTCCCGAAATCACCACTCCCATCCTCTGGTTAACCGGCCAAGACGATCACAAATTCACTAGCTTGGCCAACGACGCAACACCTCTTCTCCCAGCCTGCCAACACCAAATCTTCCCAAACTGCGGACACCGACTTCCATGGCAAGATCAAGACCGATTCATCGATGCCATAAAGAGCTTCATCGGCAATCTATCTAATCACTAAAAGCTCTTTCACATTCCCTGGACATCCTTCCACAGCGCCCAACAAGCTAAAAAACCAGGCGCAAAATCTTCAGGGACCTCGGAGACCCAAGCTTCAATCTGATCAGTTGTAAACCACTCCCCATACTCGATCTCGACACATGGAAAACGAATACTTCCCTTAGCCAAGGTCGCATATAATCTCACGTGCTCCCACCCCGTCGTGCGCTCCCA
>JAHDGN010000016.1:9156-20251 GCA_020627645.1 Akkermansiaceae bacterium | reverse complement strand
CACCGTGTTCTTTGAGCTCTTTCCTCCCCTCTTTACTTTCCTGATCACCGTTTTCGTCTCCTCCAGAATCACCTCTCGCCCGTCTCCTTCACGAACCCATGTTCGCTCGACTTCGGCATCCTTCATCTTTTCAACCGCCTCGCCTTCCTCTTGGGCAAAAACTGCGGACACAGATAAGGCCAAAAAGGCCAAACCAACTCTCACATCACAGACGCGCTTAGATCTCATAGTTGTAGGTGTTTTCGACGATCTCGTTCAGATCACGGCGCAAAATCTACTCAAAAGAACAATAGGTCAATCATAAATCATGAAGAGATTCGAGAAGGACTCAACCTCAATCGACCCCCTTTAAATTGAGTGTAATAAATACCATTCTTTGACGCGAAAAATCGACTGAAACTAATCGAAAAACACCCGCTAAAAAGGCTCAAAATGGAACCAAATACAACCACCCCGATCGTTCTCAAATCACGACCTCAGGATGCATCTTGACGTGGGGCCATGAACCTCTATCAAGAGAACGAAAACGTACCTTTGTGAGCACGCAATGAATCGGAAAGATCCGCAAACGACCCCCGACCGTTCATTTGCTTCTCCCCAGGACTACTGAACAACTTTGAAAAATGTCCGCAAAAACAAATGATACCGGCTTCTTAAAAGATCTTTTCCAAGGGAGATTCTCCCCCAGTAAGATCCACCCCTTCTCCAGCAAAGGAGAAAAAGATTCCGATGAAGCAGAAGCATTCCTTCAACGACTTCAGCAATTCCTTAACACCCATGTCGATGCCAATGAGATCGATGCGACAGGCGAAATCCCCCAAAACGTCTTAGACGGCCTCAAAGAGATCGGCACCTTTGGCATCAAGGTTCCCCGGGAGTACGATGGACTCGATTTATCTCAGTTTGCTTATGTCCGCGCCATGACCCTATTAGGAAGCTGCTGCGGTAGCATTTCGAATCTCATCTCCATCCATCAAGCAGTCGGCATCACCCAACCCCTCATGCTTTTTGGCACCCCTGAACAAAAAGAAAAGTTTATCCCACCGGTCGCATCCGGCATGATTTCCGCTTTCGCCGTCACCGAAAAAACCGCCGGCTCAGATCCTGCCAGCATGCAAACACGCGCCGAATTCATCGAGGAGGAAGACTGCTATGTCCTGAACGGCGAAAAGATCTGGTGCACCAATGCCGTGAAAGCCGGAATGATCATCGTCACCGCAAAAACCCCTTCCAAAATCATCGACGGAAAGGAGAAAGAACAGGTCACCGCTTTCGTCCTCGACATGACAACGCCGGGAGTCGAAGTCCTCATGCGCTGCCGCTTCATGGGCCTCAAGGCCCTCTACAACGGCGTCCTCCGATTCACAGATGTCAAAATCCCCCGTGGAAATGTCATCGCAAAGGAAGGCATGGGACTCAAAGTCGCACTCACAACCCTAAACGCTGCTCGCCTCAGCGCACCCGCAGTGTGCCTAGGGATCTCCAAAAGAGCCCTCACCTATACCAGAGAATGGGCCAGCGAACGAATCCAAGGAGGACGCACCATTGGCCAATACGGCATGATCGCCGAAAAAATTCGCCAAATGGCCGCCAACGTCTTCGCCATGGAATCCCTCCTCTTCGCCACCTGCTCCGTCGTCGATCGCGATAAGTTTTTCGACATTAGGTCCGAAACCGCCATGACCAAAATGTGGATGACCGAAGCCAATTGGCGAAACATCGATCACGCCATGCAGATCCGAGGGGGACGTGGTTTTGAAACCGCACAATCTCAAGCCGCCCGAGGAGAAAAAGCCATGCCCATTGAGCGCATGATGCGCGACTCCCGCATCACCACCATCTACGAAGGATCTAGTGAAATCATGAGACTTCTGACCGTCCGAGAAGCTCTCACACCATACCTTCGCGGAGAAAACGACACCATTCCCTCGGCAACCGAACAAAAGAAGAACATCCCACAAGATCTCGAACCTGAACTCCAAAGATACTTCACCTATGTCGTTGAATCCGGAGAACGCCTCGCCCTCAAGATGCAAATCCTTGCCAAAGAACATGGCGACGAACTATTCCACAAAAAACAAATGCTCCTCTCACGCATCGCGGATATCGGCGCTGAATTGTACGCCATCTCCGCAAGCTGCGCTCGTGCTCAGCAATTGATCAAAAGCGGAAAAGAAAAGAACAACATCATGCAACTCGTCGCCGACTTCTACGCTCAAGCATCCCAGCGCATCGAAGACCGTTTTTCTGGCTTAGAAAAAAATACCGATGATCACGGATACCAACTCACTCAGGATGTCCTGGAAGGGCAATATAGCTGGCTAGAATCAGGCATCGCCTAACAGACTCCAATCAGGTTAGCAAGATGACTCTCTCCGAGTGACAGTGAACCGCAAATACTCCCTTTGATAAGCGAAAAGTCACGAGGATTGACCCACCTCTTCCAGGCAAGCATGACCAACGCCAAACAACTACTTTCGCTCGACTCAGAGTCACGCATCACGAACGAACGCCCCCACTTCCAGCCCGAACATCCCCCAAAAAGTCAGCTCGCCAATGCCGCAAACAGCTCGGCAAGCTCCTCCTCAGCCTCCGCCTCACTCGTCGTTGTCTCACGAAGAGCTTCTTTAATATAATGACGCATCTTCACTCTTCCACGCTGAGCCATCACTTTCACATTAGCTTCACTCGTCTCCAGCTCCTTCGCCAGATCACGATATGGAGCCTTCCCCCCACGTTGAGCTTCAAGAATCCGGGCCTCCCGAGGACTTTGATCACGCAATCGCGAAAACGCACGATCTAGAACAATAGTCGCCCAATCTCGCGCAAACGAATGACCACCCTCCTGCGCAGCCTTTGACTCAAAATAATCGGGATCTGGCACACGCTTCTGCGCATTTCTCCTATCATATTCGTCACAAAGAAAATGATTAACAGAAGCAAGAAGGAAATTTCGAAACCGCCCCTTGTTGGGATCAGCCTGCGCCATTCCCTCACGCTCAATAAACCGACGAAAAAATTCTTGCACCAAATCTTCCGCATCATGCTCTGGGTAACCTTTCCTCCGAACATGGTAGAATACCGGCTTCCAATACAATTGCGCCAAATGCTCAAGTGCCTGCCCAACAGAAGTCTCCGAATCAGACCTCGCCTGCATGATACACGTCCAAGCAGTCGGGTAGAATGCCCCATCATAAAGTGGCACTAAATCATTCTTTGCATCTGAGTTCATAAAAGCTCTCTCTAATAACCTAGTCCTTTAAGTTACCATACTTCCAAAACTTCCACCACTTAGTCTCCCGGATTTCATTCAAGGGAATGATCGCCCGGTAACCAACGTCAGGTTCAGCACCATAGACCTCCCGGATCTTCTTGGTCATTTCCTCAACATTCATCCCTTGAAACCTGTCACCATCAGCAAGCTCCATATCTTTTACTGGAAATTCGTAGTCAATAACCAAGCTTCCATCGCTAAGAAATATTTCTTGAACCCAGAGAAGGTGGTTTTGATCAAGGAAACGAAAATTTTGGACATAAGAATTTTCATACCAACCAATAGTAACATCCACCCCATTCCGCAAATGAGCGATCGAAGCATGAGCACGGCCCTCCTTAAACCTCTCAAACCGCATATCCCTTCCGCAGCCAAGTATGCGATGCCCGTAACGGTTAGAAAACAACCTCTTTATGATAGATTCCCTCCTCTCCTGTAACGAAGTGCTCCTGGCAGCATAGCGGGGATTTTCAGGATCTCTGGGCCCAATAAAATCCAAATATTTGAGCCAAAAATTTCTCTCTCTTAAAGAATACATTGGGACCGCCTTATTGGTCAAATGGCGACAAACTTTTTCATAATGAGCAGCCTCCCCATACTCTTCTGATTCAAACCACGCCAACACTCCAAGAATTACCGCAGAGAGAACAGCAAAAGCGCACATCTTGAACGGGAATTTCCTCTCCTTGAAAACAGCCGCTTTAAATAACCTGCGAAAAACCATCACCACCGAAGCAAGGGTAAGCAGAAAAGTAACACCAAGAAAAAGGAGATGGGAAAATACAAATCTCTGCCACCCGTAAACGGTAAAACTTCCATCTCGAATTTGATTTTCGAGGAGCAAGATCAGATAGACCGCCGAAATCGCCACTAAAAGACAAACCGGTATCAGCATCGCCGCGAAGGTGCGCTTCCTACCCGTCCAACACTTTGGTTGATCTTTGACTTTCTTGAGCGCGATCACTCCAAAAACCCAGGCCATAACACCCGCAAGAGGACTCACCCATCTCAACGTGCTCCCGAAAAAACCATCTCCCAAAAAAGGGGGAGCTACTCTTTCACCATGGATGAAAGTCCGTGACCACGCCATTTCATCATCGAAGATCGGAGACCAAATTTCCCACAGAACCAACCCCGACAGAACCGAACACCAAATAGACGCCCATGTGAAGACGCTCACCCTCGTCCTTTCTTGATCAGGTATTCTTTCAACCGGATTCAAACCGTCCATACTCGGCTGCGTCAAAGCTTGCTTGATTTCACTCGCGCGCTGGAAACGCTGATTCGGGTCATGAGCCAAGGTCTTAAGCACAACCTGATCAACCCCTTGGCTAACCGAAGTTCGTTGAGAAGGCGTCGGAAAGTTCCCCAAGGGCAACTCCCCCGTCAACATCTCATAGAAAACAACCCCCAACGAATAAATATCAGCTCGATGGTCCACCCGATCTGTATGTTTTTGCTGCTCAGGAGCCATATAGTGTGGGGTTCCCATCTGCTGCCCAGTCTGCGTATAGACAACTCCCCCTGAAACATCTTCACGCAACCTCGCAATCCCAAAGTCCCCGATCTTAAGTTCACCCTGCTGACCAATCAAAATATTGTCAGGCTTAATATCACGATGAACAACTCCCTGTGCATGAGCATATTCAAGAGCATCACAAATTTGAGGCACGTATCGCAAAGCATCCTCTGGACCCAAATGGTCCAATGACAAAATTTCCCGGAGAGAAGTTCCATCAACCCACTCCATCACAAGGTAGCAAAACCCCTCAGACACACCAAAATCAAAAACTTGAACCACATTCGGGTGATTCAAAACAGCCAGTGCCCTCGCCTCCCTCTCAAACCTTTGAATAAACTCACTCGACTCAGCAAGATTTGCATCAAGCACCTTAACCGCAACAACCCGATTGAGTTTAATCTGTCTTCCTCTGTACACCTCACCCATTCCTCCACGAGCAATCGGCTCGAGAATCTCAATCCCATCAAAAGTCATCCCCGTATCGAATTGAAATGGTCGGGGATCTTGGGGAACAGATTCGTCAGAAGACACCATTAACAAATTGGCTAGACAGTGCGGACAAGCACCATTGAGGCCCGGAGTCAGATCCGGGCGATAGCTTTTTCCACATTCTGGGCAAAGCTCTTTGCCCAGATCACCTGATTCCATCATGTTTCTTTTTCTAGGAGGATTCATTATTTTAACATCAATTTAGAGACGACTCAGCTTCAAAAGAGTCACTTTTCACCCATGAAAAAGGATCCCCAACGAAAAGGTAACAAATCCTCCCCATTTTTTTTCGCATTCTCATTTTCAGCCCCAAAAGAGCCCAATAACAGAATTTTTTGCAAAGGATACAAAAGGCTAACCGAGAGCGCGGCGCGAACATTTCATCCCAGGCCTCGTGTATGAACCTCCCGCTTTTACTCAACCGCGACGAAGTGCTTGTTAAAAAACAAAAAATAAAATGATTCAGCCATTCTGACTAAGAAAGCGAAACAACTTCCAGCATCCACCCTCTTGACCTCCCCAACCAATCCTCTAACCCCCAAAATTTGTCGATTCGAAGCCGCAGGTGATACAAAGCCAAAACTTGCTATGTTGGGATGACCACCTTGTGTAATCACCGTAACTCTCCTCTTCAACCATGTCTCTTCCTCAAAACTACACCAACTTCCTCAATGCCCCCTTCAAAGGAACCATCTCACCTGAAAAAATTCTCCCCTTCACAGAACACGGAGAGAAAGACTCCACCAAAGCCGGCTCATTCCTCAAGCATCGTCAGAACTTCCTCAGCTCAAGATGACACTTTCAGATTGACTGTTATTAAGCATTCACCAGTCTCCGTTTTTATAGGTCAAGAAGATCCCCAGCCAACCCAAACTAATCTTAAAGAGAGAGAAAAAAAATTTATGATTACCAAAATACCACTCTTCATCGATGGCGCGTTCAAACAAAGCGCATCCGATCAATGGATCGATGTCACCAATCCCGCCACCCAAGACGTTCTCGCCCAGGTCCCCTGTGCCACCGATGATGAAATGGCCGCCGCTGTCGAAGCCGCTAAGGAAGCCTTCCACACTTGGAAAGACACCCCCTCCCCAAAACGCGCCCGCTTCTTCTTAGACTACCAAGCGCTTCTCAAAGAAAAACAAGACGAAATCGCCGAGGTCCTCAGTCAAGAAACCGGAAAGACCCTCCCAGATGCCCAAGGTGACGTCTGGCGCGGTATCGAAGTCGTCGAACACGCCTGCAACATCTCCTCCCTCATCATGGGCGAAACGGTCGAAAACGTCGCCACCAATATCGATTGCTACAGCTTCCAACAACCCATGGGAGTCTTCGCCGGAATCACCCCCTTCAACTTCCCCGCCATGATTCCCCTCTGGATGTTCCCCATGGCCATCGCCTGCGGAAATACCTTCATCCTAAAACCTTCCGAACAAGACCCAATCACACCAAATCTCCTGGTGAAGCTCTTTTCCGAACTCGATGTTCCTAAAGGAGTCCTCAATGTCGTCCACGGAGGCAAAGAGCAAGTCGACTACCTCCTAGACAGTCCCGACATCAAAGGCCTCTCATTTGTCGGATCCGTCCCCGTTGGACAATACATCTACCGCAAAGGATCTGAAAACTTGAAACGAGTCCAAGCCTTCGCCGGAGCTAAAAATCACATGATTGTCATGCCCGACGCTGACAAACAACAAGTGGTCAATAACCTCGCCGGCGCTTCCTGCGGAGCCGCCGGACAACGATGCATGGCCATCAGCGTCGCCGTCCTCGTTGGCGAAGCCGAAAATTGGGTGGATGACATCAAAAACGCCATGTCCCAACTCACCCCCGGCGCCTGGAACGACCCCAACGCCGACTACGGACCACAAATCAGCCCTCAAGCCAAAGAACGCGTCCAATCTATCATCAAAAAAGGAAAAGATGAAGGCGCCACCGCCCTTCTCGATGGCTCCGACTTCGTCCACCCAGACCTACCCAAAGGCAACTTTGTCGGACCTACCCTCTTCGACCACGTCACTCCTGACATGGCCCTTTACCAAGAAGAAATCTTCGGCCCCGTCCTTCTCCTCGTCCGAGCCAAGGACATCGACGAAGCCATCGCCTTCATCAACGAAAACCCATACGGAAACGGAACCTCCATTTTCACCGGCTCCGGAGCCGCCGCGCGGAAATTCCAATACGAAATCGAAGTCGGCCAAGTCGGGATCAATGTCCCCATCCCTGTCCCTCTTCCCTTCTTCTCCTTCACCGGCTGGAAAGGTTCCTTCTACGGAGACCAACACGCCTACGGAAAACAAGCCGTTCGCTTCTATACCAAAACTAAAACAATCACTTCCCGTTGGTTCGATTCAGATATCCCAACAGGCCCAAACACAACCATCCAATTAAAGTAATGACCACCACACTAGAAACAGATTTGCTAAAAGTCGAAAAACAAGGCCACATCGCCTTGCTCACCATCGCAAACCCACCCGCCAATACTTGGACCCTCGATAGCTTAAGAGCACTCAAAGCTCTTGTCGAAGACCTCAACGAAGACAAAGAAATCTACAGCCTCGTCATCACCGGCGAGGGCGAAAAATTCTTCTGCGCCGGCGCCGACCTCAACATGTTCAAAGACGGCGAAAAGGAAGTCGCCAAGGAAGCTTCCATCGCCTTCGGCGAAGCCTTCGAAACCCTCATGAACTTCCGCGGGGTCTCCATCGCCGCCATCAATGGATACGCCATGGGCGGCGGCCTCGAATGCGCCCTCGCCTGCGATATTCGCATCGCCGAAGAACAAGCCGTCATGGCTCTTCCCGAAGGCAAGGTCGGCCTTCTCCCCTGCGGATGTGGCACCCAAACCCTCCCCTGGCTCATCGGAGAAGGATGGGCCAAAAGACTCATCCTCTGCGGAGAACGAGTCGATACCGAAACCGCCCTCAAGATCGGCCTCGTCGAAGAAGTCGTGCCAAAAGGAACTGCCAAAGAAAAAGCTCTCGAACTCGCCGGGAAAGTCGAAGACCAAAGCCCCGTCGGAGTCGCCGTCACCAAAAAACTCATCCAAGCTTCACGCGGTGGCGCCAGCATGCCCGAAGCCCTCGTCACCGAACGCGAAAGCTTCGTCAACCTCTTCGACACCGAAGACCAAAAAGAAGGCGTCAATGCCTTCCTAGAAAAAAGAAAACCCCAGTGGAAAAATTGCTAATGAGCACCACCGCCGTCCAACCCGTCATCTTCGAGGAAAAAGAATCCTCGAACGGAAAAATCATCGCCTTCGCGACTCTCAATTCACCGAAGTCCCTCAACGCCCTCTCGCTCGAAATGATCCACCTTCTCGCGGATCATCTCGAGAAATGGCGAAACAATGACCAGATCGCCTGCATCATCCTACAGGGCACTGGAGAAAAGGCCTTCTGCGCCGGTGGAGACATCAAGCTCCTCCACGAATCCATGCAAGAATTTCCCAACCAGGAGAACCCAAAGGCCAACGAATTCTTCCAAGCGGAATACACCCTCGACCATACCATCCACACCTACCCCAAACCTATCCTCTGCTGGGGCAACGGCATCGTGATGGGCGGAGGAATGGGCCTCATGGCCGGATCAAGCCACCGCGTCGTCACCGAAGGATCCCGACTCGCCATGCCCGAAATCACCATCGGGCTCTACCCCGAAGTCGGAGGCAGCTGGTTCCTCAACCGCATGCCCGGACGATCAGGCCTCTACCTCGGCCTCACCGCGTCACACCTCAATGCCGCCGACGCTCTCTTTGTCGATCTCGCCGACTTCTACGTTCCCAATGATCAATTAGACGCCGTCCTCACCGAGCTCACCAAAGCCCACTGGACCGACTCAGACCAAGGAAACCACACCACTCTCTCCACCGTTCTTCGGAAATTCACTTCCCCGGAACTCCCAGCCCCCTCAAATGTCCGCGAACATTTCGACTACATTCAGCGCGTTACCGATCACGACAATGTCATCGACATCTTCAAAGCCATCGAACAAGAAAACCCCGAAGAAAAATGGCTCTCCCGAGGATTCCAAACCCTCAAAAATGGCTCACCCACCTCGGCTCACGTCATCTTCAAAATCTACTCAACCGTAAAACACCTCTCACTCAAAGAGGTCTTCAAACTTGAGTTCGAACTCTCCTCACAATTCGTCCAACGCCCAGACCTAGCCGAAGGCATCCGCGCCCTCCTCATCGACAAAGACAACAACCCAAACTGGTCCCCGAAAACCCTAGAGGAAGTCTCTGAGGAATGGGTCGACGGGCACTTTAAAAGCCCTTGGACAGCCGAAAACCACCCCCTCAAAAACATCTAAAATCATGAGCATCAGCAAAGTCGCCTTCATCGGCCTCGGAAACATGGGCCGCCCCATGGCCCACAATCTCCTCAAAGCCGAATTCACCGTCCACGCCTTTGACCTCGCTTCCGACATCGTCGAAGCCCTCGCCGCCGAAGGAGCCCAAGGATTCTCCTCCGCTCAAGAAGCCATCGCCGACGTCGATGCCGTCGTCACCATGCTTCCTGCCGGGAAACATGTCGAAGACCTCCTCAGTGGATCAGGCAACCTCCTAGAACACGCCAAGCCCAACACCCTCTTCATCGACTGTAGCACCATTGACACTCCCACCGCCATCAAAGTCGCTCAGGCCGCCCAAGCCAAAAACCTCCCCATGCTCGATGCCCCCGTCTCCGGCGGAACCGGCGGCGCCGCCAATGGCACCCTCACCTTCATGGTCGGAGGCGACAGCAAAGCCCTAGAATCCGCCCGCCCCCTCTTCCAAGCCATGGGGAAAAACATCTTCCACGCAGGTGACAACGGCGCCGGACAAACCGCCAAAACTTGCAACAACATGCTCCTCGCCATCCAAATGATCGGCACCTGCGAAGCCCTCCAACTCGGACTCGACAACGGACTGAACCCCGAAGTCCTCTCCGAGATCATGCAAAAAAGCTCCGGCGGCAACTGGACCCTCAATTGCTACAACCCCTACCCCGGCGTCATGGAAGGCGTCCCCTCCAGCAATGACTACCAAGGAGGCTTCATGGTCGACCTCATGCTCAAAGATCTCACCCTCTCCCAAGACGTCGCCCAAGCCACCGGCACCAAAACTCAATTCGGTGCCATGGCTCGGGAACTCTACGAAAAACAGAGTCAATCAGGATCAGGAAATCTCGACTTCTCCAGCATTATCAAACTGATCGGCGAAAAATAAGACGGAGAAAGAAGCATCAGAAAATTAACCTCAAAGAAAATCCATGTCACTCACATGGATTTTCACATTTAGAATCATCGCAATGAAAGAAGTCTACATCCTCTCCGCTGCCCGCACCCCCATGGGCTCATTTCTCGGCAGCCTCTCAACCGTTCCCGCCACCAAACTGGGAAGCATCGCCATCACCGGCGCTCTAGAAAAAGCCCAACTCGATTCCACCCAAGTCGATGAAGTCCTCATGGGCAATGTCCTCCAAGCCGGCCTCGGCCAAGCCCCCGCACGCCAAGCCGCCTTGGGTGCCAACATCAGCAACGAAGCTCCTTGCACCACCATCAACAAAGTCTGCGCCAGCGGCATGAAAGCCGTCTCACTAGCGACCCAAAGCATCATGACAGGCGACAATGACATCGTAGTTGCTGGCGGCATGGAAAACATGTCCATGGTTCCTCACTACTACAATGGCCGTACATCAACCAAACTTGGCAACCTCAAAATGCAAGACGGCATGATCCTCGACGGACTAACCGACGTCTACAACCAAGTCCACATGGGAAACTGCGCCGAAAAATGCGCCACCAAACACCAAATCTCTCGTGAA
>JAHDGN010000016.1:0-9146 GCA_020627645.1 Akkermansiaceae bacterium | reverse complement strand
GAAGACCAAGACCACTTCGCCATCGAATCATACAACCGCGCCGCTTCCGCCTGGTCTAGGGGTAAGTTCAACGACGAAGTCGTTCCTGTTCCAGTCCCTCAACGACGAGGCGATGACCTCATCGTCTCCGAAGATGAAGAATATCAAAACGTCAAACTCGACAAAATTCCAACTCTTCGTCCCGTCTTCGACAAAGAAGGCACCATCACCGCCGCCAACGCCTCCACCCTCAACGATGGAGCTAGTGCCCTCGTCCTCATCTCAAAAGAAAAGTGTGAAGAACTCGGTCTCACCCCCATCGCCAAAATCACCGCCTACGCCGATGCCGCCCAAGAACCCGAATGGTTCACCACCGCCCCCGCCAAAGCCGTCGACAAAGTCTTAGAAAAAGCCCAACTGACCAAAGACGACATTGATTGTTGGGAACTCAACCAAGCCTTCTCCGTCGTGGGCCTCGCCAACATCAAACTGTTAGATCTCGATTCTCAAAAAGTCGACATCAATGGCGGCGCCGTCGCCCTAGGTCACCCGCTCGGCAGTTCCGGATCAAGAATCATCACAACCCTCATCAACGTTCTCAAACAGAACAACGGAAAACGAGGAGCCGCCGCCATCTGCAACGGCGGAGGAGGCGCCTCCGCCATCATCATCGAAAACTTGTCATAACAAGCATCCCCCTCAATCCCCAATCTCTCCCCCAATCCGTCTCAATCTTTTCAAATCTGTGCTAAAAGATCTCCTCTACGTGGCTCAGTCTCCTCTACGGTAAAAATCCATCTCCGGGCCCCTGAAAAAACGTGGCGGCGACTTCCAGTCGCCAAGCCAACCCATCTATCAGCCAAGTCCTTCAACCAGGACCCTCAACCAAGTTCAGTGTCATTCCGTGACTTCCGCGGTTCCAACACATCCATCTCGCAAGCCCAGACCAAGCCCCCAAAAAAACACCCCATTCGCCCCTGATTCGCGAAGATTCGCGGTCAAAAAAACGTGGCGGCGACTTCCAGTTGCCGAGCCAACCCATCTATCCCCAAAGCCCCTCAACCAAGTTTCTCACTTCTCACTTCTCACTTCCCACCTCTTACTTCTAGTTCCCATCTTCCAAGCTCAATCCCCCTCAAGCACGAACATCCTCGATCCAACCACAAAAAACACCTCCCCGTCTCCAAGGAGGTGCTTCCATTCAATTCATCTGATCACCATGTCGGCGACCGAGAGCTCAATCTATTTCGCCACACTCAGCTGCGCCAAAAACTCAGTCACCGGAACATTCTTGAGCTGTTCGAAGTCACCACACATCTCCAAGATCTTCGCTGCTTGCTCTTCCGAATAGTGAGCCTTCACCGCCCTATCAAACTTCGCCAATAAGACCGGAATCCCCTCATCACGTCTTCGACGGTGACCAATCGGATACTCAACTTCAACCTTATCGGTCGTCGTTCCATCCTTGAACTTCACCTGAATCGCATTCGCAATCGAACGCTTATCCGCGTCCATATAATCCACGCTATACCTCTCGTCTTCGTACACCTCCATCTTCTCACGAAGCGCATCAATCCGAGGATCAGCTGCCACCTTGTCTTCATAATGAGACGCCTCAAGTTCACCAAAGATCAAACCGATCGCCACCATATACTGCAAACAATGATCCCGATCAGCCGGATTGTGCAAAGGTCCATCTTTACTGATAATCCTCACCCCAGATTCCTGAGTATGAAGAATCACTGATTCAACCTCATCCAAACGCCCCGCAACCTGATCATGTAACTGAATGGCACACTCCACTGCCGTCTGCGCATGGAACTCCGCTGGGAAAGAAATCTTAAACAAGATGTTCTCCATCACATAGGATTCCAATGGACGAGCCAGGTTCACCTCCTGCCCCTTGAACAAGACATCCTGAAACCCCCATCCGCTTGCCGTCAAAGCACCCGGATATCCCATCTCACCTCGCTCAACCATCAAAGCTAAACGAACCGCACGTGAAGTGGCATCTCCTGCCGCCCAGGATTTCCTCGATCCCGTATTCGGAGCATGACGATAAGTCCGCAACGCCCCCCCATCAACCCAAGCATGAGAAACTGCATCAGCTACCTGATCCTCAGACAAACCAAGCATCTGAGCCACCACCGCCGTTGAAGCAACGCGGACCAACAAGACGTGATCAAGCCCAACCCGATTAAAGCTATTCTCTAGCGCAAGCACTCCTTGCACTTCATGCGCCTTAATCATGGCCTTCAAAACATCCCCCACCGTCATCTCGACCCCGCGAGACCGAGCCAAGTAATCCGCCAAAGGAAGAATCGCACCCAAGTTATCCGAAGGATGACCCCACTCAGCCGCCAGCCAAGTATCGTTAAAGTCGAGCCAACGAACCAACGCACCAGTATTGAAGGCCGCCTGCACCGGCTCTAACTCATGAGAAGTCCCAAAGACCCTCCCACCCCGACCAGGCATATCAGCACCCTCTACCACCGGACCCAACAACTTGACACACTCCGGGAAATCCAGAGCCATCAAACCACAAGCCACACTATCCAAGAGGCAATGATAGGCAGTCAAATTGGCTTCTTCACCATCAGCCTGATACTCACAAACATACTTAGCGATGTCCTTGAGAAGAGCATCGCGATCAGGACGGGTATTATCATCTGCAATCGCACTCATGACCGTGTTTCAATCGAAGGATAAGCTTGTGGTGAAGGTCCAGTGTAGTCGGCAGTCGGTCGAATCAACTTACCCACTCCTCGCTCTTCAATGATATGAGCGGTCCATCCAGTCACCCGTGAAATCACAAAGAGAGGCGTGAACATCGCCGTCGGAATTCCACAATAGTGGTAGGCCGAAGCACTATAGAAATCGAGATTCGGGAAAATATGCTTCTCATCCCACATCACCTTCTCAATCCGCTCCGAGACCGGGTAAAGGAACGCCTTATCAGAATTCTGAGAAAGCTTGAGCGACCATTCTTTAATGATGTCAGAACGCGGATCCGAATCACGATAGACACGATGCCCAAAGCCCATGATTTTTTCTTTCCGCTCCAACATATCACGAAGCTCTTTCTCGGCCTCATCCGCATCGGTGAAGCGCTCGATCAACTCCATCGCTTTCTCATTCGCGCCACCATGCAACGGTCCCCGCAACGCGCCAATACCTGCCGCAATCGCCGAATGATAATCAGAGAGTGTCGAAGTCACAACACGTGAGGTAAAGGTCGAAGCATTAAACTCATGTTCAGCATACAAAATCAAAGACACATCCATGCAGCGACGATGATCCTCAGACGGTGCCTCACCATGAAGCAAATCTAAGAAGTGACCCGCGACACTCGATTCAGAAGACTCCACTTCAATCCGCTTGCCACTATTGGCGAAATGATACCAATAAACCAACATCGAACCCAAAGATGCCACCAAACGATCAGCATGATCGCGCGCTTCCTCGAAGCTGTTCTCGGTCTCCAAACAGCCAAGAGCCGAAACCCCCGTCCGCAACACATCCATCGGATGCGCATTCGCCGGCAACTGCTCCAAGGTCACTTTCAGCCCATCGGGGAGACTCCGAAGACTCACCAACTTTGCAGTGTAGGCCTTCAATTCTTCAACATTCGGCAACTTCCCGTAAATCAAAAGATAAGCGACTTCCTCAAAAGTCGAATGCGCCGCTAAGTCTCGAATCGAATAGCCACGGTAGTTGAGGTCCAGCCCCTCCTTACCCACTGTGGAAATCACGGTATCACCCGCAATGACCCCAGCGAGGCCAGCGGCCTTCATCGGTTGTGTTGTATTACTCATTTTCAGTATTTAATTTAAAGTTGTTCTCCTTTGCTCAAAAGATGATCGAGCCTCTCCTCCGCTTGCTCGTAATTCAGGAACGAATAAAGCTCCTTTCGAGTCTGCATCGTATCAACCACTCCAGATTGCGTGCCCTCACTCAAAATAGCCTCATAAACATTCAGCGCCGCCGCATTCATCGCCCGAAAAGCAGAGAGCGGATACAAGACCATCTTAACTCCCGCCGAACTCAATTCATTCACCGTAAACAAAGGGGTCTGCCCAAACTCCGTAATATTTGCCAACACGGGAACCTCCAAAGCTGAGGTAAAAGATTTGAAATCCTCCAAGGTGTGGAGCGCCTCCGCAAAAATGAAATCAGCCCCCGCCTCCTGATACGCAATCGCTCGCTCAATCCCAGCCTCCAAACCCTCAACCGCAACCGCATCAGTCCTCGCCATAATCGCAAAGCTCTCATCAACTCGCCCATCGAGAGCTGCATGAAGGCGCACCACCATATCTTCCTTAGAAATCACCTTCTTATTCGGCCGATGACCACAGCGCTTTTCCATGATCTGGTCTTCCAAATGAACCCCCGCCGCACCAGCCCGCCCAATCTCACGAATACTCCTCGCCACCATCAACGGCCCACCCCACCCCGTATCTGCATCAACCAAGAGTGGCAGTGAAGTCACAGAGGTAATCCTCCGCACGTCTTCACACACATTATCAAGCGTTGTGAGCGCTAGATCAGGCACCCCATAGGAAGCATTCGCAACTCCTGCACCCGAAAGATAGAGAGCCTGAAAGCCCACCTTCTCAGCCATCATCGCCGTATACGCGTTAATTGTCCCCACCACCTGCAAAGGCGCTTCATTTTGAACCAGTTCTTTTAGCATGATTACTTCAATAAAATCAACGAAAGGGCAATCACACGAAACCTCCTTTTCTTAAGGTGAAACAAGGAGGTCAGTTGTTCTAAAAACAGATGCCAAAACGCGAATTCAGGCTACGCCTTAGCAAGCTCATTGCAATCCCTCAAGGAGAAGTACCCAGATTCCACAAAAACGCCTTTTTTGATGGTAGAAACGCCATTCTTTCACTAGCGAATACCAAGTTAATTTTTAGACGAAGAAATCCTTGGATCATACCATCTTCCCAAGATCTACATTTAATTCTTTTTACCCAATGAAACTAGCAAATAGCACAATTGTCATCACTGGAGGAGCTTCAGGATTAGGGGCTGCCGTCGCACGCCACGTCACGACCAACGGTGGCAATGCCGTCATCGCCGACCTCAATGAAGCCGCAGGTCTGGAACTTGCTTCCCAACTAGGCGAACAAGCCACCTTTTCGTCAACCGATGTCACTTGCCCAGACAGCGTCAACGCAACCTTAGATCTCGCCCAGAAACAAACACAACCATTCCGTGGCGTCGTCAATTGCGCTGGCATTATCGCAGCAGGAAAAGTCGTCGGCAAAAAAGGCCCCCATTGTCTCGAGACCTTTTCCAAAGTGATTGGAGTCAATCTCATCGGCACCTTCAATGTCATCCGCCTCGCTGCTGAACGCTTTGTCTCTAACGAACCAAACGAAGAAGGTGAGCGCGGCGTCATCATCAACACCGCTTCCATCGCCGCCTTTGAAGGACAAATGGGCCAAGTCGCTTACTCAGCCTCTAAAGCTGGAGTCGCCGGAATGACTCTGCCTCTTGCACGCGACCTCGCTCGAGACGGAGTGCGTGTCATGACCATCGCTCCCGGAATTTTTGACACTGCCATGATGGCGGGGATGCCGGACGAAGTACGGGCAAGCCTCGCTGCTACCGTTCCCTTCCCCTCACGCCTCGGAGACCCCGAAGAGTTCGCCAAACTGGCCACCCACATCATGGAAAATAGCATGCTAAACGGCGAGGTAATCCGCTTAGACGGGGCACTCCGAATGAGCGCACGCTAAATTCCTAACAGCCTTCGACTCAAACTTACTCCTCCCCCTCCACGTCTTCAGAAAACAACAAGCCATTGGATTAAGCCTATTCCGTCATGAAAGAATCTGATCCCTCCACCCAAGAGAAAAACCAGACATCCAAAAGCGTTATCGACACGTCAAAAATGTCGGAAGGCCAACGCGCAGCTCTAGAGATCACCGAAGCAGCACGAAATACCAACATCAAGGAAACCAGTTTTGTCGCCGACCTGTTTATGGGGCGCTGGCGCCCCGACAAAATGTTTCCCTATCAGCCAGAACCACCCGAACAAAAAGCTGAGGCCGACGCGTTCCTCGAGAAACTCAAGACATTCTTAAACGAGAAAGTCGATGCCGATCTCATCGATCGCACTGGCGAGGTCCCTCAAGAGGTCCTCGATGGATTGGCTGAACTAGGCGCCTTTGGCATCAAAATCCCCAAAGAATACGGAGGCTTGGGCCTGTCACAATCTGCTTACTGTCGGGCATCCACCCTTCTCGGAAGCCATTGTGCGAATCTCTTCGCCCTCCTTTCCGTCCATCAATCCGTCGGCGTCCCTCAGCCCTTAATGCTCTTTGGCACCGAAGAACAAAAGAAGACCTTTCTCCCTCGTGTCGCCGGCGGCGAAATCTCAGCCTTCGCCCTCACCGAAGACAAAGTGGGCTCCGACCCAGCCCGAATGGAAACAACCGCCGACCCCAGTGATGACGATGACCACTTCATTCTAAATGGCGAAAAACTCTGGTGCAGCAATGGTCTCAAAGCGGGAGTCATCATCGTCACTGCCAAGACTCCTCCCGTCGAAATCAAGGGCCGCAAAAAGGAACAAATCACCGCTTTTGTCTTGGACATGAAGACGCCGGGCATCGAAATCATTTGCCGCTGCCATTTCATGGGGCTTCGCGCACTTTACAATGGCGTGGTCCGCTTCACCAACGTCCGCATCCCCCGCGAAAATATCGTCGCCGGTGAAGGACGTGGACTCAAAGTCGCCCTAACCACACTCAACGCCGGACGCCTCAGCATCCCAGCCTCGTGTGTCGGACTCTCAAAAAGATGCATCACCATTTCCCGATCCTGGTCCAAAAACCGAATCCAATGGGGCTCTCCAATCGGCGAACACTCAGCCATCGCGGACAAGCTACGACGCATCGCTGCCAACACCTTCGCCATGGAAGCCATGATCTCCCTCACCGCTCGCCAAGTCGATCAGGATAAAAATGCCGATATCCGACTCGAAGCCGCAATCTGTAAAATGTGGGGAACCGAAAAAGCCTGGGAAAGCATCGATCACACCCTCCAGCTCTGCGGCGGCCGTGGATACGAAACCCAAAAATCGTTGCAAGATCGCGGTGAGATTCCTCTCCCAATCGAACGCATGATGCGCGACGCCCGCGTCAATACCATCTTCGAAGGCTCAAGCGAAATCATGCGCCTTTTCATCATGCGAGAAGCGCTGGACCCCCATCTCAAGGCCGGCGGAGCCGTCGTCAATTCGCAGCTCCCAATGGGAGAGCGATTCAAAGCCGCCCTCAAAGCCTTCGGCTTCTACGCCTCATGGTATCCCAAACAATGGCTCCCCTCCGGTGGCAACCTTCCCCCAGAAACACACAAAAAGATCTCACGCCACATGGGCTATGTCGCCAAACAAAGTCGACGTATGGCCCGCAGACTCTTCCATAAGATGGCTCTCATCGGTCCATCCCTTGAAAAACGCCAAGTCTTGTTAGGACGCTTCGCCGATATCGGAGCCGACCTCTTCGTCATCTCCGCTTCCTGCGCCTACGCCTCATGGTTACTCAAAGAACAAAACTCCGAAGAAGAATCGATTTTGCGCATTCTCGATGACGCCTGCCTCCTTGCCCAAGAACGCATCAATCAATCCTTTGCTGGCATTCGCAAAAATAGTGATCAACACGGTTACGAAGTCGCCCAAGAAGTCATGGACGAAAAATTCACCTGGATGGAAAACGGCATCAGTTAAGAAACAATCGAGGTCTCAAAAAAATCCAATCATCAGTCAAAATAGTCACCCTCCTCCAAGGGTTTTTTGCATACTACAAATTTAGCAGTTTGATTTTACCCACCCTTTACACAAATCATCAAAGAGGGCGTTAATCTCTGCTCAATGAAAAGAGCAACACTCCTACTTTCCACAACCCTCCTTGCCGCAAATGCCAAGATTGTTCACGAATGGGGAACATTCACCACGGTTTCCGGATCCGATGGCAAACTTCTACCCGGACTTCACATCGAAGAAGAACCCCTCCCTCCTTTTGTCTACTCGCATTCCGGAATGAGCTTTGGTCATCTCGCAAAGAACCCGACCTTTTCGATGACTGAAGCGGGCCTCTTCCCACGATCTTACAAAGGGATCTCCAGGAATTACATCGTCAAAAACTGCACCGTAAAGATGGAAACCCCTGTCATTTATTTTTACGGCGATAAAAAAGAAAAGGCCCATGTTCGAGTCGATTTCAAAGGCGGAACCATCAGCCAATGGTTTCCACAGCGCAAAGATGGAGAGAAACTCCCCCCACTCAAAAAAAATCCTGCGGCACAAATGAATAGCACCATCGATTTCTCAAAACCCTTCAATGGGTTCCTAGAATGGGATGTCGAAGCAATTCCTCGCCATTTAGTTGATGAAGCTCTCACCTTCCGCCCTCACCAAACCCCCAACTGGATCTATCCAAAAGTCACCGATGCCAACGTCCTGAAAGTCGGTTCCGAACATGAAGACTACCTCTTCTACCGAGGTCTCGGAAACTTCCCACAGGCCGCGACCTTCTCCGTCAATGCGGCCGAAACACTCAAAATCCAAAACAACTCTTCTCATCTCATCCCATTTGCCCTCGCCTTTGAAAAAGATGGCAAAGTTGTTCGCTATAAAACCTTCCATCAAGGCATCAACCCAAATTCGTCAGCCGAAATTCCCGAATCAAAGTGGAACACCATAGAGAGTGATGAGTGGCGACTCACGATCTTCAAGGTCATGCGCACCGGACTCCAAAAACAAGGACTCACACCAGAAGAAAGCTCCGGCATGATTAAAACCTGGTGGAACAGCTATTTCGAACAAGATGGCCTTCGAGTCTTTTGGATTCTACCTCAGCCAAATCTCGAAAAAATCCTCCCCCTTAAGATCACCCCCACCCCGCAAAAAACCATCCGCGTCATGATCGGCAGAAGCGATATTCTCCGTCCAAAATTTGAACAACAACTCCTCTCCAGTCTCGACCAAGAAAAATTAGCTCACTGGTCACATCACCGCTTTTTTGTCCCGTTCACCAACCGGCTCCGAACCATGGTCAAACTCCCATACATAGCTCAACCAACCAAAAACTTCCTAGCTAGTCGAATGATGAAGACATGGACCAAGTCGGCCGACGGGCAAACCGTCTCGT
>JAHDGN010000393.1 GCA_020627645.1 Akkermansiaceae bacterium | reverse complement strand
ACGCCAAAGACATTAAGACCCAAATTCAAACCCTTCCCCGAGACCGCCCCTTGCTCCTCCCCTCCCAAAAAAAATCAAACACCCCCTATATAACCCCCTTTACAATCGACCCCCAGAACGAATGCACCCATGCCCCAAATGGGCCATCATTACCTTTCTCGCCGCAACCATATGCTACCTCATCGCTGCAGCTTTCTCCCCTACAAAATTCTACCTTCTTCAAGGGCTCTTTGTTGTTGGTGGAATCCTGATCTATCTGATCAGCCTCTCTCTCGCTGTCGCATCCATCGCCATGTTCTTGGGCACCAAAAATTCTCGCAAGGGAGTCACCATGAATATTTTGATCGTCATTTCTCCCCTGCTACTTCTTTTAATGAATAGCAGAACTTTCTCTCAAAACTCCCGTCCTAAGGTTGACGTCAACATGAGCGTGTCCACTGAAAAATCACTCAATAACCCGAAGCAACCAGATCAAAATAAAATTGAAAAAGAAAGCCACCTAAACCCCAACCTCGAGGGACAGCTCAACACACCGGAAGAACTCGAATTCGATCACCAGCTGAGAGAATTTGAAGAAAAAACAGGGTTTCTTGAAATTGAGGACAAAAAAAGACATTCAGAGATTCTTCGCTCCCCCGAGCCAACCTCTCCTCCAGAATCCCAGCCTATTCAATAATAGCTTACCAAACCAAGAATCAGGCAAAATGGAATTAATGCTTCAAATCACAAACTCACCAAATCAAAATGAGAACTAGCATTGATGTCGTCAGCTTCGTCCAACTCGTTCAACCAAACTCGCTGGAGTCTCGTCTCGCGAGCTAGCGGCCAATGCGATCATGCTCAAAGAGCCCTCTCCGAGCTCTGCGAAATTTACTACCAGCCTGTCTACACCTTCATCCTCAACTCTCACCATTCGAGAGATCCCGCTACAGCCAGAGATCTCACCCACGACTTCTTTTCCTCCCTCCTCACCAAAAACAACCTTGGATCGCCTAATCCCGAACAAGGAAAATTCCGTAGCTACCTTCTAGGCGCGGTAAAACACTACCTCATCAATCACTACAACACCTCCCAACGACAAAAACGTGGAGGAAGAATCGAACACCTCTCCCTCAACGACGAAGACCAAGCCATCAACCCGGCCTACCCACCTCCAGCCGATCATGAATTCGATCGCACTTGGGCCCTCACCATCATTCAAAATGCTCTCTCCTCTCTTGAAAAAGAACTCACCTTAAAAGGGCGAAAGCAGCAATACGACACCTACCAACCATGGCTCACCACCGCCCCCGGCAACTCCCAAAAGGAAGCCGCAAGCTCCCTCGGGATCTCCGAAACCTCATTCAAAGTCACCCTGCATCGAATGCGCGAAAAATTTCGAAAATACGTCCGGTCTGAAATACAGGCCACCATCAATGACGACTCCGACCTCAACCAAGAAATCAATTACCTCATTTCTACCCTCTCCCTCGTTCCTCAAAACACCCCCAAATAAAACAACAGACTAACTAACAATGACTTAAAAAAAATCGACTCTATTTCTCAATTGACACCCCGAGTGATGCATGAATAAAATTAATGCAAATCCTGAAGAAATCCCCCATTTCCACATTCGCGTCCGAGCGTGAATATAGTATACTAGAGGTTGCTGTGTCCTCAAAAGCCCCAGAAAAACCCCCGTGCCCGCCGAAAGAAACTCCCTCAGAGATTCTCACGGAACTCCCTACCTGCTTTCTACCAGAAACCCAAATCGACTTCCCAACCGAAGAGCAAATGCAACGCGTCCAAGAGGCGTTCCCCGAACTCGAAATCATCAAATGTATCGGCCAAGGAGGGATGGGAGTGGTCTACAAAGCGAGACAACCCAAACTCGATCGCCTTGTCGCACTCAAGCTCCTGCCTGCTGAACTCTCTTCGAACCCCGATTTCTCCCAACGCTTTAAACAAGAGGCACTCACTCTCGCACAACTCAACCATCCCAACATCGTCGCCCTCCACGAATTCAACAAAAAAGACGATCAATACTACCTCATCATGGAATTCGTCGATGGCACTAACCTCCGACAAACCATGGCCTTCACCCGCTTTTCTGCGGACCTAACCATCGCCATCGTCTCAAAACTCTGTGACGCCCTTCAAGCAGCTCACGATAAAGGAATTCAACACCGGGATATCAAACCCGAAAACATCCTTCTCGACCAAAACGGAGAGGTCAAAATTGTTGATTTTGGAATCGCGAAATACTCGAATCAAAATAACCCCTTTGTCGCACTAACGCGATATGACGAAGTGATCGGCTCCAAAAACTACATGGCTCCGGAACAAATCACCTCAAAAGAAACCATCGACCACCGCGCAGACATTTACTCGGTCGGCGTCGTTTTTTACGAGATGCTCACCGGAGAGCTCCCGATCGGAAGATTCCTCCCTCCTTCAGAAAAATCAGATTCTCCAGAACACATTGACTTCATCGTCATGCGAGCCCTCGAATCTGAAGTCGATCGCCGCTACCAAAATGTTTCTGAAATCAAGACACACATCCAGTCCCCCCCCTCGAAGAACTCGAAGCCCTATCCCCAAACCAGAACAAAAGAAACTCCCTTTTCAAATGAGGCTCTATCGCACTCCTATCTTCTGCCGTCATCGCCCTTCTGCTGAGCATCTCGAACCTACCATCCTTGTTTTCGAACACGAACAACCACCCCAAAAATATCGCCCCCTCCTCAATCACAGCTCCGGAAGAGAGGCTAAGTCACAAATCCATCCAAGACCAACCAGAGTTCTGGCGTAGCATTGACGAACTCGTCCACTACACCCGCAGCATCAGAAAACACGGAGAATCGAACACCAAAACTTTCAACCCCAGCATCAAGCTCTTCCATGAAGCTCTCGAGAAATACAACTCTTTCCAAAGCCTAACAGCCCCCCAAACCCCTCGAAAGCCAATCGAAATCCAACCCGAAGCCATCGATCTAGAACAAACCAAATTTTGGAAATCTCTCGGCAAACTCATCACATACCGAGACCAAGCACTCATTTCGAAAGAACCGATTAACGAAAACCACCACCTCGAGTGCCTCGATCTCTTCAACGAAACCAATAAAGCCTACCTCGAACTTTTTAAAATCACCTCAACGGACAGATATCAAGACGAAGCTCGATTTTGGAAAAACCTCAGCCTCCTTTACACCTACCACCGCGTGATTAAAAATTTAAAACAAACCTAGTGCGCTGTCATGACTTAGATTTCGGGTAGAGTGATTTCAGTTTTACTCTG
>JAHDGN010000392.1:2985-3299 GCA_020627645.1 Akkermansiaceae bacterium | reverse complement strand
CACTATCCTCAGTAGCGCTCAGGTCTTAAATGCCAAGAAAATCAACCCTGACTCTCCAAAACTAAAGAAAGCCCTATCAGCTATCAAAATGGGAGAATGCCTTCCTGAAAATTTCTTCGACCACATTGACCTCAAAACTCTCGAAAAACACCAAACTAAAAACGCCTCCGCTCAATTCATACTCGCAACCCTCTACGCGTGGGGTCACGGCGAGATCCAACCTAACCTAAAAAAAGCAGCGAAACTATACCAGTCCGCATCTGAAAAAGGGTTTGCACCTGCTCAAGCCGCTCTTGGAGATCTCATTCGCGAGC
>JAHDGN010000392.1:0-2975 GCA_020627645.1 Akkermansiaceae bacterium | reverse complement strand
TCCAACGTTCTTCAAAAGAAGCTCTCAAATGGCAGCTTATGGCAGCCAAACAAGATTTCCAATACTCCTACGCCTGTCTACTCGACCTTTATGGCAGATCCTCGAAGTCACTCCAAATGGACAAAGAAAAAATGGAAAAATATCTAAAACTCGCTCTTGGCTCGAAAGACCTCAGCACGAGACGCCGAGCCAAAACCTTCCAAGCTGATTTGTACATGCACGGACTATGGGGAAGAAAACGCGATCCCCAAAAAGCCCTAAAAATCCTTCGTGAAGCGGCAGAGGAAGACTGTCCCAACGCCAATCATACGATTGGATTTATGACGGGTTCAGGGCAAATTGGAAAACGCGACCCTGTCCTTGCAAGCACATATTTTATCAAAGCGGCAAAAACTCGGCATCCTAAATCCGTCTCCTTCCTAGGGGGGCTCTACCTTCGTGGGGATGGAATCAGTAGAGATATTAAAAAAGGTCTAAAACTAACCAAGCTTGCTGCAAATCTTGGAAATGCCTCCGCAATGATTCGTTTATCGGACCTCTATGATAAAGGACAACATATTCCCAAAGATCACAAAAAAGCACTAGCTTGGATCTTAAAATCTACGAATGCAGGAGAACTCAAGGCTTATCATATGGCGGGATTATATTATCAAGAAGGCCGGGCTGGCCTCAAACCAGACATAAAAAAAGCGATTCACTACTACGAACTCGCCGCAATTAGTAACTCGGCTGGAGGAGGATACAGCAGTTTTAAGCCTTCCATTGAAAAATTGGCTTCCATTCACATGGGCCACCAAGGGGGAGAAAGAAACCCCAAAAAAGCTTTACCCTTTCTTTTCCGCTCTGATCATCCGCAAGCACAATACGACTTAGCTATACTCTATCAAAACAACGAGTTCCTTGAAAAAGACCTAGTCCAAGCTTTAAACCTCTTCAAAAAAGCAGCATCAAGGGGTCATAAAAAAGCGATTCAAGAAGTCGTAAAAGCCTACGAAATTGGACTTGGAATCAAAAAAAACCAACTAATGGCTGATAAATGGAAACGAAAACTGAAATAATATAGGAAAAATACTTGAGTGGTCAAAGACACTCCCCATGAGCATGACGCAGGTTAAACTGAACTCCCACCAAGACCCTTCTCGAAAACTGCCGCACCAAACTCGCCAACGCATTCAAGTAGAAATTCTCAGAGCGAGGCCTACTTCAGCGCCCGAATCCGAAAGAACAATTCCTCTTTGTTGGCAAAGTTCTGGCTCAACTGCTCATTCACCAACTCCGTATCACCATCCTTAGACAACTCCACATTCTCACTCGCATTCACATCACGAGTCCAATTGATGAGGTCGCTCGAAACCCAAATTTCAAAATCATAACCTGATAAAGAAGTCTAATCCCTCGCATAAGTAAAACGCCCTGCCACCAATCCATCAAATTCAAATCCATGAAACACTTTCTGCTAACCTTCTTGCTCCTCACTCCCGTCATCGCCAAAAATCCGGCGCCCTTCATTGCCAAGCTCTCCCCTGAAGAAGAAAAAGAAATTCTTGATGATATCCAAGTCGCCGATGGCTTCGACGTGACCGTTTACTCATCGTGGCAAGCCGCCAACTACCCAGTCTACGTCGCCGCCGCCCCCAACGGTGACCTCTACGTCTCATCTGACGGCAACGGCTCGATTTCAAGAGAGCCAAACCTTGGTCGAGTTCTCCGCCTTCGCGACACAGACAACGACGGAAAAGCGGATGAAGTGACCCAATTTGTCGACAATGTCGACTCCCCGCGAGGGCTTATTTGGGATCACGACCGCCTCTACCTCCTCCATCCACCTCACATCACCGTCTACTACGACCGAGACCAAGATGGTATTGCCGAAGACTCGAAACGCTTGATCTCAAATATCGCCTTCGGATTCAAAGATCGACCTGCTGACCACACCACTAATGGACTCGAACTCGGTATCGACGGGTGGATCTATATTGCCGTGGGTGACTTCGGCTTTACCAAAGCCACTGACGCCAATGGAAAACACCTCTCCTTCCGCAATGGCGGAGTCGCCCGCTTCCGGCCCGACGGAACAGACCTCGAACTCTACTCTACCGGCACCCGAAATATCCTCGCCACCCCCATGTCCCCCACGCTCGACCTCTTCTCTCGTGACAACACAAACGACGGAGGAGGTTGGAACGTCCGCTTCCACCACCACGTCCCCTTCGCCGACCATGGATACCCTCGGCTCTACCGCAACTTTACCTCAGAAACCCTCTCACCCATCTCAGACTACGGGGGTGGATCAGGCTGCGGGGGAGTCTACATCCACGAACCCGGCATCCCTGATGAATGGAACAAAGCTCCTTATACCTGCGACTGGGGACGCTCAGGGATCTATCGCCACTCGGTCGAACCCAAAGGCGCAACCTTCATAGAAACAGCCCCACCCAAACTTCTAGTCAAAGTCACCAGACCCACCGACGCCGACATCGATGGCAGCTCGAATATCTACCAAGCCTCTTGGAAAGGTCCTGCCAAATTCAAATGGGCCGGACCAAAGCACGGCTACATCGCAAGAGTCTCACCAAAAAACTACACTTCAAACCCTCTTCCCAACTACCAAGATCTAACCCCCAAACAGCTCATTCCCCATCTTAATAACCCCTCGCACGTCCGCACCCTCGCCGCCCAACGCACTCTGATTCGTAAGAATCCGACTCTCCCCCTTCTCCAGCCACTCATCACTAACATCAATCGACCCCTCCGAGCCCGAATTGCTGCTACTTTTGCTCTGCCAGCAAAACTCCGACCAGAGCTGATGAAAACTTTTTCAGAGCCCAAACACAAAGACGACCCTCTTCTTCCGTTTTTTGTACGGTCTCTTTCCGATTCACCCAAAGAGCTCATCACAGACCCTCACCTCCTCAACACCTCTATCACCTCCTCAAACCCTCGCCTTGTCACCGAAGCAACCTTTACCGCCACTC
>JAHDGN010000391.1:2486-3300 GCA_020627645.1 Akkermansiaceae bacterium | reverse complement strand
TCTCATAGTAAGCAACCATTCCGCGGGAGACTCCCATGAGTTCTCCTAGTTGCAATTGGCTCAGGCTTTTTTGCTTTCGAGCAACTGCAAGCTTTTGCCCGAACGCATGAGGTTTAGCGGTTTGGCCCATGTCTCGAAGATAACATGGTAATGATTCAGGAAGCTGTTTCGCGTTCATTGTTGCTAAATATATTTGACATTTACCATCAGGGATAAATTGTCACAATCAAGCTTGACGCTGATTTTCAGCGTCAACATGCAAAGAAAACGGCCGCTGGTGCTTTTCCGGCAAGATCATCACCAACGGCCAAACATGAAAACAACGAGCTAAAAGCCCGGCGCTTCGCCTGATACGGTAGCGCAGGTGGTTGTTTGGCTCAAAACCAAATGACAAAGAAATATGACCAAAATTCCCGAATCCGAACTCACTCGGATCAAAAAGGAAACCGACCTCGTCGCCATCATCCAATCACGCGGCGTTACCTTGAAGAAACAAGGCCTCAATTGGACAGGCTTTTGCCCGTTCCACAACGACACCGAAACCCCAAACCTCATCGTCACGCCCTCAAAAGGACTTTTTCGCTGCATGGCCGATGGCTGCGGAAAAACGGGCAACGTGATTCAGTTCGTCCAGTGGCACGATGGGCTCAGTTTTCGTCATGCCTTCGAAGTCTTGGCCAAAGGGGGCAACGCCGCCTTTGCTCCTCCAGAACATCGAGCCAAGAAAACGACGGTCCCCAAATTGCCTTGCCCCTTCGATGAACAAGAAGAAGCGCCCCAACTCTTCAAACAAGTCATCGATTTTTACCACGAA
>JAHDGN010000391.1:0-2476 GCA_020627645.1 Akkermansiaceae bacterium | reverse complement strand
CCACGAACGCTTGTTGGGAGCCCACGGCATCCCGGCTTTGGATTACCTGGAATCACGAGGACTCAAAGACCAAGCCCTGATTCAAAAATTCAAACTGGGGTTCTCCGATCGTGCCCTTGGCCTCTACGTCCCAAACAAGCACCGTAAAGACGGCAAAGAACTCCGAGCCAAACTCAAAGAAACGGGAGTCTTACGCCCAAACGGTCACGAACATCTCACCGGCTGCGTCACCATCCCCATCGAGAACCTCAAAAAAGAACCCGTCCAAATCTACGGACGCCGCATCGAGAAGAAAATTCCCAAGGAAAAACGACATCTCTACTTGGCCAAACCGATCGCGGGAATCTTTAACCAAGAAGCTTTCAAAAGCCGCGAAATCATCCTCTGCGAAAGCATCCTTGATGCTCTCACCTTTTACCGTCACGGCATGGAAGCGGTGACTTGCACTTACGGAGTCAAGCACCTGACGAAGGAGCTTTTTGAAGCGATCAACGAAGCTAAAATCGAAAGCGTTTGCTTGGCCTTTGATGCCGATGAATCCGGTGAAGAAGCGACGATGAAAGCCCGAGAAAAACTCGAATCCTTTGGGATTGCATGCCGTCAAGCCAAGCTGCCATGGGGATCAGACCCCAATCGTTATGCCTTGGATCAAGGACCAGAAGCCTTGCGTCAATCCGTTCGCAATGCCCATTGGTTGGGCAAAGCGAGCCCTCCGTTGTCGTCGTCTGCGGACTCAAAGAAAGAGAACTCTTCTACCCTTAGTACAAGTACAGTTGCTGTACCTTTAGCTGCTGAAGTGGCTAAAGAAGAAAAGATTCAGACCCCACAAAGCGAACTCAAACGAAACGGTGATTATCATGAATTAGAAATCGGCAATCGGCTTTATCGCATTCGTGGACTGGAAAAAAACAACTCACTAGAAGTGCTGCGAATCACCCTGCGCGTCGTCCACGACGACCTTTTGCATGTCGATAGTCTGGATCTTTATCGTGATGGCGAGAGAAGAAAATTCATCGAACGAGCGAGCGAAGAAACTCTCCTTGAAAAAGACCTCCTCAAGCGCGATCTCGGAAAACTCCTCCTCGCTTTAGAACAAGCCCAAGAACAACGACTCAATCAAGCTCTGGAAGAAGCGGAGGAAGTCGAACTCACCCCTGAAGAACGTCGCGAAGCCCTCGACTTCTTGAAAAAGCCCAAACTTCTCGATGACATCATGGAAGCTTACGACCAAGCCGGAATTGCCGGAGAAAAAACCAATCTTCTTTCGGCCTACCTCGCTTGCGCCTCTCGCAAGCTCGACAAACCTCTTGCGGTCATCATTCAAAGCACGAGTGCCGCCGGAAAATCAACTCTCATGGAAGCAGCCTTGAGCTTCTTTCCGCAGGAAGAACAAATCAAATATTCTGCCATGACCGGACAATCGCTTTACTACCTCGGGGAAACCAACCTCAAACACAAGATCCTCGCGATCGTTGAAGAAGAAGGAGCCGAGAAAGCCAGCTACGCCTTAAAACTCCTGCAGTCAGAAGGGGAAGTAACCATTGCCTCCACCGGAAAAGACCCGCAATCCGGCCGCATGGAAACCCAGGAATATCATGTGGAAGGCCCGGTTGCCATCGTCTTCACCACCACCTCTATCGATATCGATGAAGAACTCATGAATCGCTGTCTCGTTTTAACGGTGGATGAATCGAAAGAACAAACCGAGCGCATTCACCAACTGCAACGAGAAGCCCGCACGATCGAAGGAATCCTGGCCGCCGAAAAACGAAAAGACATCACCCGCATCATGCAGAATGCCCAACGTCTCATCAAACCAATGAAAATCGCCAACCCTTACGCGAGACATTTGACTTTTACCGCAAACCGCACTCGGACCCGTCGCGATCATGAAAAATACCTCACCTTGATCGATACCATCGCCTTGCTTCATCAGCATCAAAGAGAGCCGATCACGCACAAAGTGAATGGTCGGGAAGTGGAAATGTTACCCGTCACCTTAGAGGACATCGAAGCCGCCAACCAAATCGCCCCCGAAGTGCTAGGCCGCAGCCTTGACGAATTGCCGCCCCAAACACGCCGCCTTCTCCAAAGCATCAAGAAGTTGGTTAGCCAAAAAATGGACGACAAAGGAATGGATCAGAACCTTACTTTTTTTAGTCGCCGAGAGCTGCGGGACTTTACCGGATGGAGCCAGATGCAAATCCGTCGTCACCTCGAACGGTTGATTGAATTAGAATACCTCGCCGTGCGAGGAGGCCGCAATGGCATCACCTTAAAGCACGAACTTCTCGTTGATGTGAACGAAGCGAAAGCGGCCTACACCGTGGGCCTCATCGACGTCGCCCAACTCCGAAAGCTGGATAAAAAGAACAACCCAAAAGGAAACCAGAAAAACAACTCCAGCGACGCCTAAAAAGCTCCTCTACGATTCCCACCTTGTCGGGTTGGAAAGGCACCTTGTCCTCCCTTTGTC